>DAISHW010000157.1:5341-6357 GCA_036822295.1 Bdellovibrionales bacterium
ATAGTGGCGGGCGTGAGAGAGTTGCTCCGCAATCGCCTGTCCCCATTCCGCCATCGCCATTTCCGCAACTTCTTCCTGGCCCAAACGCTGTCCCTGGTGGGTTCGTGGTCGCACGATCTGGCCCGCGCGTGGATCGTCGTTTCCGCCACGGGAAGCAGCGGCGCGCTCGGCAACATCAACACCGCCCTTGCGGTGCCCTGTTTGTTTTTGATTCTTCAAGGCGGCGTGCTGGTCGACCGCGCCGACGTGCGGAAACTTCTGATGTGGACCAAGACGCTGCTGGGGATTTCGGGGATCGTTCTCGCGCTCTTGACCGAAACTTCGGAAATTCAGATTTGGCATCTGATGATTTTCGCGGTGATCGAGGGCGTGATCGTTTCATTCGATTCTCCGGCGTTCCAAGCGCTGACCGTAAGGCTCGTGCCGCGCGCGGAATTTCAGGCGGCGATCGCGCTGAACTCGACGAACTTCCACTCCTCGCGCATGCTGGGGCCGGTGATCGCGGCGTGGCTGATGAATATCCACGGGCCGGGTCTCGTGTTCATGTTCGACGCCGTCACCTATTTTTTAGTGGCCGTCGTATTGAGCCGCGTGGAGCTCGACGTCCGGCCCGCGATCAACAAAGAGCGCAAACGCCTGCGCGACGGACTCCGCTACATCGCCAATCATCCGCAGATTCGCTTTCGCGTGATGCAATTGATGCTGACGATCGCGGTGGTGTTTCCGCTGACCATCTCGGTTTTCCGCGTGTTCATTCAAACCAAGTTCAATTTGGACGCGCACGAGTTCGGCTATGTTTTCAGTTTGATCGCGATCGGCTCGATGGCGGGCGCGCTGACGTTCGCGGTGGTGCAGCCGAAAGAGCCCGAGAAGGCGCTGTTCTACGGCGTGCCGCTGGTCATCGCGATGTTGCTCGTGATGCCGTTCATGCCGACGCTCATGACCCCCGTGACCGCCATGGGGCTTTCGGGCTACGGGCTTTACCTGACGTTCGCCTCACTCACCGTGAGCATGCA
>DAISHW010000158.1:0-5532 GCA_036822295.1 Bdellovibrionales bacterium
TCGGAAAAGACCTCGCGGGCGCAGTCCACAGCCATTTATGAGAAGTCGGGTCTATCCGGCCGCTCGGAACTCGCGGCATTTTTCCTGGAAGATCTTTTGGGTCCTAACGAAGAGAGAAGGCCGTGAAAAAGAAAATCTCTCTTGAAACCTTAGGCGGACTAAAGGGCAAGCCTTCTGGCCTGAGCGCCGCTGAAGTTACCTCTCAGCGTTCGCGCTTCGGACCGAACGCAATCATCGAACGCACCGGCAACCCATGGCTTGAGCTCTTAATGGATACTATCAAGGACCCGATGATCTGGTTCCTGGTTGGTATCGGCACGGCGTTCTTTTTTGTAGGTGATCGCCAAGAGGCGATCATTCTGTTCTTGGCGACCATTCCATTGCTTTTCATGGATGCCTTTCTCCACTGGAGAACGCAGGCATCCACCGCGTCCCTCAAGGGACAATTAGCTGCGGAAGCCATGGTCATCCGTGACGGAAAACGCCTTAGAATTGATTCGCACGATATCGTTCCTGGCGATTTGGTTGTTCTGAATTCAGAGGATCATTTTCTACCTGCGGATGGATTCTGGGAAAACGTTGACTCGCTCCAAGTGGACGAGTCGGTGCTGACTGGGGAGGCGTTTCCGATCACCAAAAGAACCATTCCTTTTGATGCTTTTCGGTCCGTTCAAGAGGTGCTCGTCGATTCCGAGTCGCTGGGCTTTGCCGGAACTCGGGTCCTAACGGGAAGCGGCCTTCTCCGCATTCTGTTCACGGGAAAAGAGACCTCCTACGGTGAAATCGTGCAGTCGGTCTCCGCTATCACTCACGAACGCACCGCCCTCCAGCATTCGATAGCGAGGTTAACCAAGGGGCTTATCTACTCCGCCATCGCATTCTGCCTGTTTCTCGCTTTTATCAGAGTTTACCAGGGGCACGGATGGCTAGATGCGCTCTTAAGTGCCGCGACTCTCGCAGTGGCCGCAATCCCAGAGGAGTTTCCGGTCGTCTTCTCTTTCTTCCTCGGTGTCGGTGTTTACCGGCTGGCGAAGCGGGGCGCCCTGGTTCGCCGCGCAGTCTCTGTCGAGAATATCGGGCGAATCACTCGAATCTGTACGGATAAAACCGGAACGATTACCGCCGGCGAGCTCAAACTTACCCATGTCGATGCAGCTAGCCCATACTCGGAATCAGAAGCTCTTTTCTTTGCGGGCGCGGCATCGAACCCTGACGGCACTGATCCAATCGACCAGGCGATCTTCGCCGCCTCAAAAGAAAGACAATTGAATATTCCACCGCGGACGAGTGTGATTCCGTTCACTGAAGATCGAAAGCGAGAAACGGCCTTCTTCGAAAATCAAGGCCGTGCATTTTGCGCGATGAAAGGCTCGCCAGAAACGATCTTGTCGAAGTCCACGCTTTCGAGCGAGGAAAGAAACAAGTGGCTCGACCGAACCACGAACTGGGCGCGGGAGGGGCATAAGCTTTTGGCTGTCGGAACTCGTGAAATGACGGCCGCCGAGCAGCGGGACGGAAAAGAGCCGGATTCTGGGTTTCGGTTCGCGGGCCTCCTTGCATTCGAAGACCCTGCGCGCCCCGAGGTTCGCCCGGCTATCGAATATTGTGGAAAAAATGGAATCAGAGTTTTGATGATTACCGGCGACCACCCTCAGACTGCAGCCGCAATCGCAAAGGATGTCGGGCTAGGAAAGGGACCGCCCATCGTCATCTCAGCGGAATCTGATCCTGAAAAGTTTGAGTCGGATTGGCTCATGGCAAACCCCGGCTTCCTCCGGAGCGCGGATGTTATTGCACGCTGTAATCCCATTCAAAAGCTTCGTGTCGTCGAAGCTCTAAAGTCGTTCGGCGAACTTGTCGCTGTGACGGGGGACGGAGTGAACGATGTTCCGGCCCTAAAGGCTGCGGACATTGGCATCGCGATGGGAGTCAGAGGATCGAGGAGCGCAAAAGAAGTCTCTTCCATTATTCTCGGCGACGATAACTTCAGTACGATCGTGAACGCGATTCGGGAGGGCCGCCAGCTTTTCTCGAATCTGCGCCTGAGCTTCGAGTACCTCTTGCTGTTCCATATTCCATTGGTCTTGTCGGCGGCGGTTATTCCTCTTATGGGCTATCCGCTCCTTTATCTGCCAGCACACGTTGTTTGGTTAGAGTTGATAATCCATCCTACGGCGCTATTTGCATTCCAGCAGGCAGCTACTTCCGAGAACGATGGCGCGCCTGAACGGCGAGTCTCATTTTTCGATAAGATAGATACTCTACGTGTATTAATTGTCGGACTGGCTGTAACGACCGCACTCATCATTTCATTCGTGACGGGACTTTCGGAAAGCTCTGACACCAATCATGGACGAGCCAAGGTGTTGGCCCTTCTTTCACTTTGGAGCGCGGGTCTCGCGGTTTTTTTAACTAAGGGAACTTCGCGAACGGCGAACATCATCGCTGCCGCATCGGTTCTGTCCTCCGTGTTACTCATCCAAACTAAGTGGTTCGCAGAGCCGCTTCATTTAACGCCCCTGCACGGCCTGGATTGGTTGAAAGTATGTGGCACGGTCGCTGCCGCGATTGCGATGCTCTTAATTCTGCGAAAGAGACTCTCTTCTAGGTAGGCGTAGAAGTCTGACTCTGTTCGACTCCCGCCGACTCAATAGGCGGAGCAACATCAGACGCACAAGCAGATTTGCCACCAGCTCCTTTTATATTTGAGCTGGTGGACGAACTTCGGACGAATTTTCGTCCAATAAATTGGTGGACTCGAAGTTCGCTAAGTTGAACCCACTTCGTCCCCATCTGCCATCTTCAAAACAAGCTCGTTTGCTCATACTTCAATGACTCGATTTTTCTTTTTAACCCAATCTTACTATCCGCCTTAATCAAAGCGGCCTCACTCATGTGGCTAATTAACTTCTCTAAGTCGTTTACGTTCAAAATGTTTAGAAACTCTTTGACCTTGTTTACATAAACGACGGACTTCTTTTTTCGACTAAGCAGTTCAATAACGTTGCTCAGAGTGCCTGTACTTTTTGTATCCCAAATCATCATTCCGTAATCTGCATCGTCAGCAAGTTGGATGTCTTTAGCAGTAAAAAAGGCGCGGGTACCTGGCGCATGATTCGTATCGACTCGCTTGACTGACCATCCACCGATGTTGTTTCGCGGTTGGGGACCACTGCAATATATCGTGACTTGCGAGGCCCCTTGCTCCTGAAGGTACTTTTGTATCGAGGAATCCACGCCATCCGCATCACCGAGAATGATTCTGAAATTAGACGCAATGATGTTATTGATGCGCTTCTTAACATTCGCATCCAGGTTTTTGATGTTCATTGATCCTGATATAAAAACCGCACTCACGACTTAGTCCTCGATAGAACCAGGACAAATATGTTCCTCACGGCTCCATAACCACGCAGCACATTACAGGCAGCCTCAAGGGACGAGCCTGATGCGAAGATGTCATCTACAATCAGAACATCGACCGGACCAGATCCTAAATTTTGATTTGCAGTGAAACTTCCGAGAAGAGCCGCCATCTTCTCATCCTTTGTTTTCAAATCCTTCATTTGTTTGGTTACGCTATTTTTAACAAGAGTGCTGTCGCTATATTTTTTTGATAGTTTTATAGCAACGGCCTTTGCAAGTTCAATCACCGGCTGTTTCGGTCTTACCTTGGATGGAGGCATAGGTACAACGACATCAATAGACTTGAATGTTTTCTGTGCAAGTGAGGCAAGTTCATTTGCAAGAGGGTCAACCTTTGAAAAATCACTTCTGTACTTTAACTGATAGACGGCCTCACCAATCTCAGTCCGTACGGTATGAAATTGTGGGTTCCCTTGCTCATCATCGCCAAGATAGGAACTCGATTCGACCTGTCGGTCTAAGACAAATCCGAGATCCCAAGGGCCGTGTATCTCTGTAATGTTAGTTTTCATAAATAAACCCTCATCTTATTTCTTCAAAAACCAATTTCGTCCTGTTGTCTCTCTGGCGACCTCATCCAAACTTTGAAGTTGGGATCTTGGGACTTCGGAGTTGGGTTAGCCGTCGGTGAAATGATTCTTGTTGGCAAGGCCACGCAACTCCCGAAGATGACCGCCTGTCTTCTCGGCAGGCCTGCAATTCTGCTTACTTCTTGTTTATCAACCCATTCCGCAGCGACAGAGACTGCTCGCAAATCCTGTTCGGAGGCGAGGCGGAATACGACCCATGTCCCGCATTGTGAAAGCACAGTGGGTGACAACTCCGACGGACGCTGGGTGCTTAACCAAATAGAGATTCCAAATTTTCGTCCCTCTTTAGCAAGTCGTTCGTAAGCCAAGCTATGTTTGCCTGTCTCATCATGGTCATTCAACTGCCGTAGGTAGTGATGCGCCTCCTCAAGAACTAACAACGTTGGATGGGTTGCGCCTTGACCCCGCTTAAAGAGCTCAAAGGCAAGCAATTCAAGTAGAGATCCAAGTATCATGGGCAACAAATCGTGAGCAACGCTTCGCAAATCAATGATATGTAGATTCCAATCAGTATCCTGCGCTCCAAACATCTGATCGACAAGATTGGTTGCCTCTGCTTGCCAATTCAAACTACTACCCATGGTGTCACTTCCATCAACATCAACCACAGAGATAAAATGTGGATCCTCTACCAATCGTCGAATACGATTTAACAATGGCGAAATGTTGCCGTACTCAAAGGGGCCACGCTCAAATGACTTAGCTGTCTGGCCCGCCCGTTGAGATGGCTTTATGGAATAACTCTCAGCCACTAAACTTGCCAGCGCCATCATTGGCGGCCATTTTTTTGCTGTTGTTTTGTGAGTTCTTGCGCGTAATTTATTGATTGCATCTGCCGCAGGATTTGCATCACCTGGTCGACAGTCCTCCACCAGTACAAAATTGTTTGTTCCTGCTAGGCCAGCAGCCTGTTGGCTATCGCTCCACTCGACAAATTGAAGATTCTCAAGAGCAAAGTTGAGAGCTGGCCTTTGAGTTTTTTCACTAGGTAAAAGGAGTCGTCCAAGCCCATGTCTTCCAAGTGAGTAATATGGAATCCGAGCCTTAAGGTCTTGACCAAATTTTGTAATCTTTATTTTCTCATCTGGTAAATATGGAGACAGTGCTTGTTCATACTCACCATTGATGTCGAATAGGACGACTCGGGAGGTTGGGAACTTTAGGATCTGCTGAAGAATTGCTGCGGTAAAAGAACTCTTTCCTTGACCAGTGCTCCCCAACACAGCCACATGACGGCCTAGCAAAACGTCAATGTCCACCCAAAGAGAGCCATTAGATCTGGTTGTGTCGCCGAGCTTGATCGACTCTCCTTTTTTTTCTTGCAGGTTCAAGATTGCAGCCAACTCAGACTGAGAAAGTGGATATGCCTCTGCCCCAAGTGACGGTGAGATTAAAGAATCAGGAATGAAACTAAGCTGATGATCTTTTCGTCTTAGAACGCCAACTACTGTCGCAACCAAGTGGCGCAATGGTTCTTTATTGATGTCTGGTTGATGAAGCCGCAAGTGGGCCTCTT
>DAISHW010000158.1:5542-6341 GCA_036822295.1 Bdellovibrionales bacterium
AAACAATTAGCGGAGCTTTGCTCTACCACCCAACAGCAAATCGCAAAGATTGAACTCTGAGAATTAAGAGGCGCTAACCCGCGTCCACGCCGAACAAACTCCCAATGTCAGTAACGCTGACAATCCCATCAGGATGTGCAGCAAGCTGACCTTTGTGCTCATCTCTCAAGTTGAGAGTGACCTGGGGTCCATCAATCGAAACTACATAGGCAAATGGAGAGCGACTCAAAGATTACTCTCCCAAGTCGAATCTTCAGCAGTATCCGACAATGTGACGTTGCCATCACCGTTTAATCTTTTGGCGAGCTGTTTGATCCGTAAAGATTGGTCATCATAAACTGCAGGATCTGGTAACAGACGGGCCAATTCAGCGAAGTAGGCCGCCTCACCACCACCAACGATAGTCACTTGAGGCAGCTGGAGTTCCGCGATCCTCTTGGCCCACGTTCGAGCCTTACTAAAATTCCATTTGTCATTCTTCATTGTCAGTTCGGGCAAGAAGATGACCATCTGTAGCGTTGGATTTTGTAACGCTGTCTTGAACACTCGATTCAAATGCTCGTCAGAAAACGAATACCCAGAAACAATGATTGAAGATTGCGGCCGGCTAAGAAACTCAGAAAAGCGTCTGAACAACTCACCAAACACAAACCCGCTCGTCTGTTGGTACTTGAGCGTCCCCGGTAGGACCAGAAACTCATCGAGCGAGCCATCTCCCCCTTCGAGAAATTTGTTGATCTTACTCCAAATAGACCTACAAGGAGATTCGATCACTGAATCATCGCCGATCAATCTCCAT
>DAISHW010000159.1:0-6317 GCA_036822295.1 Bdellovibrionales bacterium
CTTCAGCGCCTTTTCCAGCAAGGGCAACACCTTGCGCGCCTGATCCGCATAGCTTGGAATATTGGTCGCTAGAATCAATTTTCCGTTGGGCGCGAGTTTGCGGATCAACTCCGACATGAACGGCCGATTGTGCCAGCGCAAGTTGGCCTGTTTGGCTTTGGGGTACGGATTCGGATAGAGCAGATAAATCCGTCCCAGCGATTCGTCGCGTAAGTAGTGCGTCACCAACGAAACGGCGTCGGCTTGAATCGGAACCAGATTCGTTAAGGTCGGATGCGCGTTCAGGCGCCGTACCAACTGGGCAAAGCGCGTGTGCGTGCGCTCGATCGCGATCAACATACGATCGGGGTGCGCGCTACAATATTGAATGGCGTGCAGGCCTTGGCCCGCGCCGATCTCTAGGTCCAAATTGGGGCGTTCGAACAAAGCGCGCCGCTCGGCCGGCAAGTCGGGACGCGGTATGTGCAAGGCGTTGAAGGCGCGCATGGGCGAGTCATAGCAAAGGTTGAACCCGGCCGCAAACTGGTCAACGATTGGGCATGACTCGTGAAAAGGTCCTTATGTTGGTGCATCCCAAGGCGCGCCCGCAGAGCGCCAAGGGCACCGAGCGTGACGTTTGGTCGGCCTTAAGGCGTATGGGCTGCGCCGTTGAGGTGCAAAGCCTGCGTCAGGATCTGCGCCCCCTGGATCAAGCGCTGGCCCGGTTTCGACCGACGGTCGTCTTCAATCTACTTGAAGAATTTCGCGACGAAGGGGTTTTCGATTTTCATCCCGTCAGTTTTCTTGAAGCGCACGGCGTTCCATTTACCGGCTGCAATCCGCGCGCTCTGGTATTGACCCGCAATAAACTCTGGGTGTCCCGCATCGCCAGCGCCGCGGGCGTGGCGACCCCGGAAACGCGGGTGGGGGAGTGGCCGAAGACGAGCTATCCCGCCTTCGTGAAGTTCAATCGCGAGCACGCCAGCCTGGGAATTCGCGGCGACAACCGCGCCAGCACGCCGCTGCAGCTCAAGAAAGTTTTGCGGCGGATGCGAGCGCTTTCGGCGGCGGAAATCCTGATTCAGGAGTTCATTCCGGGGAAAGAGATCAGCGTCGCGGCCTTCGGTAACCATCGGCCGGTGGTATTGCCGCCCTGGCAGCTGCGCTTCGCGGACGATCATGAGTTCGCGACCGAGCGCGTGAAATTCAGCGCGGCCCATCGGCGCGCGCGCGCGATCCGCGCCGGCCGTTATTCGGGAGGCGAAATTCCCCAAGCGGTGCGCGCGGTCCGCGAACTTTACCGATCGCTCGATTTGAACGGGTACGCGCGGTTCGATTTCCGCGTCCGCGCCGGAAAGATCTTTCTGCTCGACGTGAACGCGAATCCGAATTTGGCGAAAGACGAAGATTTCGCGTGTTCCGCGCGGCAGGCGGGTTTTTCGTACACAGAGTTGGTGGCGAAAATCCTTCGCTTGGCGAAGAATTATTCGCCGCGTATCTGACTCTGCTTAAGTTTTCATCGAAAATGCCAGAAAAATAATTTGGAAGGGGCTGTTGACTTCGCCTGGACCTGCCATTTCAATAAACGTGTTGGGACTCACATCCTGAAGGTTCAACTTAAATTTTCTCAAGGAGAAGAAAATTATGAAATTGTCCGTTCTCGCCATGGTGGCATTGTTCAGCGGAAGCGTTTTCGCTTCGAAAGCCCGTGTTAATTCGCTTCAAGGCGCAAACCATCTTGTCGACACGCAAACGGTGTTCACCGTTCCGTCGCACATGATGCTCTTGAACCCCTACATGACCTTTGAATTCGGCGCCGCCGGCACCGATGCCGAAGGCGGTATCATGCGTTCGTTCAGCAACGGTCACCGTTTGCTCGCGTACGTCGGTCACCAGAACACGACCGATTCGGCGGCGGCTCCCGATCTGCGCACGTCGGCGAGCTACCTGGGCCAAAACAACCCGATCGAAGTTCTTTACGGTATGGGCAACATGGCTTTCGGCGCTTCGGTGTCGATGGTTGACAACAAGCGCACCAAAACCAAAGAACAAACGGTTGTCGCTAAATGGGGTATGAACTTCGACGACAACTGGGTGTACGCGCACCTTCACCTGATCTCGATGGCTGAAAAAGACAACGCCGGTGATACGGATGAAGCGACCGCCGCTCCGTACCTGACCGTCGGTACCAGCTTCGCGATGAATGACCTGCGCATCTTCGGTGAAATCGATTACGGTTCTGGCAAAGACGATCCGGGCTCTGCTGTCGGCACCACCACGGATGTGGACGACATGAACGTGAGCGTGGGTCTCGAAGATCGCTCGCTGCGCAAAGACGCTGCCGACATCTATTACGGTATCCGTTTGGACTGGGCGAAGCGTGAGTACGAAGATGCCGAGATGAGCGCTACGAAATTGCCGGCGTTCCTTGGTATCGAGTACGGAATGGTTTCGTGGGCGACGGTTCGCGCGTCGGTTTCGCAGAACATCCTTTTCGGTAACACCAAAGATGAAACCGGCACTCCGTCGGTCACCGAAAAAGAAGGCATCAACTCGGACACCCTGGTGGCCGCTGGTTTGGGCTTGAAATGGAACAACTTGATGCTCGACGGCTCGCTCACTGCGGCTGGCAATGGCGACATCAACGGCAGCCAGTTCATTTCGCAAGCTTCGCTGACCTACAACTTCTAAGTTAGGGGTTTGAAATGAGAAGCAATATTTTCTCTGGGCTTCTCTGCACGATCGCCGTGGCTGGTATCACCAGCTGCGGCGGTAAAGCGGGACAGCCCCTTACGCAGCAACACGCACCCGTGATCATCGGAGCTTTCCAAGGTCAGGTGCTGCAGAATTTCCCTCAGAATAACAATCCTCCGGCGAACCTGGCGGGCACGGGCGTGAACACGACCGCGACCGCGGGCACCAAGGCCCAGGAGTGTGAAACGGTGACCCCCGCGAATCTCACGGATAACGACGGCGACGGGATCGCGTTGACGCGCACCTCGACGTTCGATTGCTCCGGCACGACGAACGGCGATTACGCGTACGAGCGTAAAGGTTCGATCACGGTTCGCGACATGAACGACGACGTCGAAGACATGATCGGCGGCCTGCGCGTGGACTTCAACCTCACGAAGTTCAACAACACGCAGATCAGCACGGGTCAGACGTACTCGTTCTCGTACCTTGGTTTTTGGGAATGGAAGACCGAAGGCACCAGCATGCTTTCAGAGGCGGAGTTCACGGGCAAAAACAAGTACGAGTCGAATGGTATGAAGAATGACTACACATACCACTACACTTGGGATTGGAAGTTGACTCCGGACGATGCGTCGTCGGTGGCCAGCGTGTGGCAAAAGGGCAAAATCGAATACAGCGGTACCTTCCAGATGGAGGGCAGCTTTATCATCGACGATTCGAACGGCAACAGCCACGGCACCGGCACATATGTGTTTAAATACTACAGTGAAAACTTGGTCTATGACCAAGCTTGCACGGGCACTTGGTATCGTTCGGGTTCGTGGGTCATGGAAGATGGAAATGGCAACGTTTTCAAAACGACCTATGACTGCACGGGTTCGAAATTCTACGTCAACGGCGTGGAATCGGATTGGCTGGGTCAGCACTAAGAATAGTCTGGGCTGATCAGAACTTTGCTTAAAGGGCGTTCCCCGAACGGGAATGCCCTTTTTCTTTTTCGCGCGGCGATAATTCGGAACTTTTTTCCCGCGTACCCTTCTTTCCTGATATTCATTCGGCCAAATAAAAGGGGGGATTCTGAGTGAAGAAGCTGCTGCTCGCTATTGCCGTTTCCGTTGGTATCCAAGCATTCGCCGCGCAGTTCACGACGGAGCAGAAGTTGGCCGACTTCCACGTCCTGAACGCCATGATCGAAGCCAGCTACGCGCCTTATCTTTATAAAACAGAAGCGCTCAAGATCGACACGGGCGCGCTCAAAGCCGACTATGAACAGCGGATCGCGACTACGACCTCGAATGAAGAGTTTTATTACAAACTCGTTCAGTACGTGGCGGAGTTTCGTGACGGCCACTTCGGTGTTCGCATCCCCACCAACTATGTCTCGTATCTGCCGATTCGCACCGAGTTGGTCGAGGGTAAGATCCTGATCGAATCGGTGGACCGCAAACTCTTACCAAGCGAAAAATTCCCGTTTGAAAAAGGCGACGAGGTCGTGAGCTTGGACGGCCGCGCGGCCGCCGATGTGCTTGCCGAGATTCACACTTACATCAATTCGGGGTTTGAGAAGACCCGCGACCGCATCGCGGCGTGGAGCATTTTCACGCGTTCAGCCCGTCGACTGCCGGCGCCCGAAGGCAAGCTGCGCGTAGAGATTCGCCGCGGCACCTCGAGTCTGGTCGAGGCCGTGGAGCTCGACTGGATGCATTCGGGAACCAAAACGGTCGAGACGGTCGGGCCGGTTTCGAGTCCCATGGCTCTTGGGGCCGTTCAGCCATTTGGAATCAATGAGCTTTCGGCCTTCGATGTGTACGAAGATTTCTTGAATGGTCCCGCCGAAAGCGGATTCATGTGCTCCGGTGGCACGCGGACGGCGATTCCTGCCGATGCGACGGTCATTCGTAAAGAGCCGTTCGTCGCTTATTATTACGCGACCGCGAAAGGCAATGTCGGCTATTTACGGATTCCACATTACATGCCGGAGTCTCAGGAAGCCTATCGGGAGCGTTTCGCCCAGTACGAAGCCGCGGTGGATACGCTTGAGAAAAACACCGTCGGGCTGATTATCGATCAGGATCATAACTGCGGCGGTCGCGTGGATTTCCTTGAGGACTTCTTGGGGTTGTTCATGACTCAAGCCTATCAGCCGACGTCGTTTCAGTTGCGCGCCGACAAGGCCACGATCGTGTCGCTTGAATCCGAGATTGAGCAATCCAAGGGCATGACCGGTACGATCGACTACGAGCAATTGGTCAAAGACACCGAGATCGTGCGCAAAGCTTGGCAAGCGGGCGACTTTCTCTCGCCGAAAATATTTTTCACGCGCGCGCCCCACTATCCGAATCCGATCCACTACACGAAGCCGATCATCGTTTTGATCGATGAGCTCTCGGGTTCGGGCGGTGACGCGTTCCCGGCCCTGATCCAAGGTTACGGCCGCGCGAAGCTCTTGGGCACGCGCACATCGGGACTTGGCGGTCACATCAATTCGATGCCGGCATTGCCGTTCTCGCGCTTGTCGCTATCGATGACCCGCTCGCTCTTTTTCCGTCCCGACGGCGTGCCGGTCGAGAACAACGGCGCCGAGCCGGATATCCCGTATTCGATCACGCGCGACGATTTCTTGTATGAGTATCGCGCTTATCAACGCTTCTACACGGATCAATTGCTCGCGCTGATCCCGTGATCTCAATGCCTCCCGCGTCCGTGCGGGAGGCTTCGCCCCCGTTACTGCACGTAGCAGCGGTGACCGATGACTCCCTGAAAGTCATACGGCCGGTCGAAATGATTGCCCTCGGCCGACTGGATCGACCAGTCGCCCGAGGCCGCGTTCCTGGCCACGACGACGTCGGCATTGGTATGGAAGATCGGAGTGATCACGTCGCCGGTCACGATCTGCACTTTGAATTTGATGAGATCGGGAGTGCGTTCGAGCCGCACGTAGCTGTTCGCCTCGGAGAACGCGGAATCCGGCGAGGCCGTGTACGATTCCTGGAACTGACCTTTGGAATAAGAGAAGGTCAGCGACTTGTAGTCGGGATCCACCAAGAAGTACGCGTTCGTGTCCGAACCGTAGCAAGCGATCGTGACTGGATCCACGGCGTAGGCCGCTGCCGAGAAAAAACCGATGAGCGATGCGAGTGAGAGTTGCTGGATGATGTTCATGGTATTTACCCCTTTCGTAATCCCCGCCTTAAGAATTACGACATGTTCTTGTATTCGTAAAATGGATTGATTTTATAAGGCCATCGATTTAACTAATATGGAATGAGTCTGTCTTCGCTCTATCTTGATGCGTTCAGTGAGGTCGCCAAACTGAAAAGCTTTTCCAAAGCGGCGCAGAAGCTGAACGTCACTCAATCAGCCCTGTCCCAACGGGTTCTGAATTTGGAAAAGGATCTGGGCAGTTCTTTGTTTATTCGCGATCCGTCGGGCATCCGTTTGACGGAACTGGGCCAAAGGCTGTTGCGCTATTGCCATTCCAAGTCGCTGCTCGAGGCCGAGTTCATGGAGGCTCTGAAACCCGATGAAGGCAAAGGCTTGAGCGGTTTGATCCGCGTGGGCGGCTTTTCGACCATCAATCGCTCGGTGATTTTGCCGATCATGACCGGCGTGCTCAAAGAGCACCCCTTGGTGAATATCGA
>DAISHW010000160.1:0-6296 GCA_036822295.1 Bdellovibrionales bacterium
GGTTGGCCGAGGGCGAACGCATCGCTTTTCGCCTGAAAGTGGACGAGATCCGCGAAGTGCGCATTGTCCGCGCCAATGAAGAGATCGAGCTGAAGAAAGAAAACGGCGAATGGCGGGTCACGAAACCGATCGCGGGTCAGGGCGAAGGCCCGATCATCGACGGCTTTCTTTATTCCCTGGTCAGCCAAAGGCTCACCCCGTTCGCCGCGCCCGAGTCCAAGCCTCACTGGGCCGAGTACGGGCTTGATCCCGCGCCGGTCACCATCATCGTCAAAAGCGCCGCAAGGGAAGAGCGCGTCGCCGTCAGCGACAAAGCCGCATTCGACGGCAGCTTTTACGTGCGCCAGGGCGACGAGATCTTGCTTGGCGACGCCGGCATGGCGCAGTTGAAAGACCGGCCGCTCTCGTCGTTCCGCTCCAGACGCCTGTGGCGCGAAGGCGACGCCCAGATCGCCCGCATCGACGTGACGGCGGCCGGCGACAGCTATTCGCTCACGCCCAAGGGGAAACAGGACTGGACGCTCACGCCCAAGCCGGATTTTCCGGTCGACCCGGAGCGTATCGAGCGCTGGATCGCCGCGCTGAAAGAATTGGCGCCGGCCGACGTCGCGAGCGAGGACTCTTCGCCAGAGGTCCAAAAGCAATTCCTGCTCACCAAGCCCACGCTCGAAGTGCGCATGGAGTTGGCCGGCGAGCCCAAACGCGAATGGCGTTTAAAAATCGGCCAGGACCGCGGCGAAGACGTGTTTTTGACCACTTCGCGGGCGCCGACCGTTTACCAAACGCCGGCCAGCGCGGTGGCCGACATTCGGGTGCCGCGCGCGTTCTTTCGCGAGAGCAAATCGGCGTTTCAATTCCCGCTCGAAGCGGCGCGCCGAATCGACATTCACGCGGGCCCATTCAACCAGAGTTTCAAAAAAGGCGAGAGCGACTGGGAGCTCGTCGACGCCAAAGACGGCCGGGAGCTCAATCCCGAAACGCTGGTGCAGTTCTTCCAAAACTTGAGCGCGCTTGAAGCCGAGGAGTTCCCGAAAGTCGCGAAAGGGGCGCTCCCGAAGCCGCCGCAAATCGTGATCCGCGACGATAAAGGCGCGGAACTCCTGACGCTCGCCTGGGGCGATGAATACAAGCCCGAGCAACCGTTTGCGGCCGACATGAAGCTCAGGCTCGTGCGCTCGAATCGCAGCCGCGATCCGCTGGGGGTCGACAAAACCAAACTCGATCGCCTGCTCGACCCGTTGATGGTGCAACCCAAGAACAAGAATCCGGAGACCAAGTGAAAATCACCAAACAATCGGCCACCCGCGTGGATCTTTCGGGCGGCACTCTGGACTGCTGGCCGCTTTATCTGCTGGTCGACAGCTGCGTGACCATCAATCTGTCGGTTTCGGTTTTCACGCGCGTCACGCTCGAAGAAAAGCCGGGCCGTGAAATCGAAGTCGACATCCGCGACCTGAAATACCGCAAAAACTTCGCCGACCTGAAATCCCTGCTCGAAGCAAAGGACGAAGAGCTGAAGCTCGTGCAGAAACACCTGGCCTATTGGAAACCGGAAAAAGGTTTCCGGCTCGAGACCTCGAGCGAGAGCCCGGTCGGCGGCGGCCTGGGCGGCAGTTCCTCGCTCTCGATCAGCTTGATCAAAGCCTTCGCCGAATGGCTGAAATGCGACATGACCGTGCTCGAGATGGTCACGCTCAGCGCCAACCTGGAAGCCCAAGTGCTGCACAAAATGACCGGCACGCAAGATTATTTCCCGGCGCTCGTGCCGGGTCTGAACGCGATTCACTACACCCCCCGTGGGGCGCGCATCGAAACGCTTCCGGTCACCAAGGAATTTTGGGACGAGCGGCTGACGCTCGTCTACACGGGCCAACCGCATCATTCGGGTCTCAACAACTGGCAGGTGCTCAAAGCGGCGCTCGACGTCGAGGAAGCGACGCTCAAAGCGCTCCGGGACATCCGCGATGTCTCTTGGGACATGTACGCGGCGCTTAAAAACAACCGGCACGAAATTTTCCCGGAACTTTTTAACCGCGAGTTCGAAGCGCGGGTCCGCTTGAGCTCGTCCTTTTCCAGTCCAGAGATCGACCGCCTGAGAAACGTCGCTTTGAAGTCGGGCGCCCAGGCGGTTAAGATATGTGGAGCGGGTGGAGGAGGCTGCGTCCTGGTGTGGTCGCGCCCCGAACGCAAATCGCAAGTCGAGGCCGGATGTCGCGAACAAGGGTTCGAAGTACTCAACGCAAGAGCCGTCCTCGCCGGACCGTAAAAGCGCATCGCTTCGTCGGCGTTTCGCTCGGCGGCGGCAAGACCGACAAAACCTGCGTGTCGGTCATCGAATACTATCCCGAGCAACGCAAAATATTCCTGAGCCGGCTTTTCGATAAGATCAAAACGGAAGGCGAGACCTCGGCCGATTCGCAACTGCTGCGTTTGATCGAGCAGTCGTCGGCGGAAAGCGTTGCCTTCGACGTCCCCTTGCAGCTTCCCCATTCGATCGGTTGCAAGAAATGCCGCGCGCACGGATTTGAAACGTGTCCCGAGCCCGAGATTCAGTGGATGTGGAAGCACTACCGCGCGCTCGCGCGCAAGAAATCGCCGCCCAGATTGTTCACTCCTTACACCGAGCGCTGCGTGGAGCAGTATTTGCAAACCGAGCTTGAAGAGCCGTTTCATTTGGCGCACGCGCTGGGCGCGAACCTGGCGCCGCTCACCGCGCGGGCGCTTTACCTGAAAGGCCGCTTGAAAATTCCCGCGATCGAAGTTTTCCCCAAGCTCAGTTTGTGGCGCATCGGCAACGCGCTTCACTTGCCGAAATCGCATCTGCGGTTCCACCGGCATTGGGAGGGCGGGCATGCCAGCCGTCAGATCGTGCTCAACAAGATGATGGATAAGAACCTCGCGTTCATCTACGACCAGGACGTGAAGACGCTGATCGATTCGCCCCAGGCGTTCGATTCTTTCCTTTGCGCGCTCACCGGACTATTGTCCTTTCTCGGCCACTGCGAACACCGGCCGAAGGGCTTTCCCAAGCGCGAAAGCTGGATTGAATTCCCGAAAAAGATCTTCGCCTGGCCCTAAGGCGGGTTTCGGGAGCTCCGATCTCTGCTATCCTGATTCGAGATGCGATTCCTGTTTTTACTACCGCTGATGTTCTCGGCCGCGGCGTTCGCGCAAACCGATCACACTTTGATCCGGCGGATCACCGTCTTTCCGATCAAGGCCCCCGAAGCGCAAGGCGCCGCCGACGACGCCTGGTGGGAGCTGCGCGAGACCCTGACCCGCGACAAGCGCTTTCTGGTCGCGAGCAAAAATTTTCTGATGCAAAAAGACGTCTACCAGGCGCGCGCGCAACTCTCGCCCGCCGACGCGATCATATTGGGCAAGCTGCTCGACGCCAACGCGCTCGTGTCGACCTGGGTGGACGACCGCATCTTGCACATGCGCGTGTATGAAGGCGATTATGGCCGTCCCCTTTGGGAGCATCAGATGATGCTGCAGCCGTCGCTGCCGATCGCGACTCAGCTCAAGCCCGCGGTCAGAAAACTCGCGCAGGATTTCATCGCCAGCATACCTTACCAAGGTTTCGTCGTCGTCGATCCGCTGAAAGGCCGCCCGGTTTATCAAGAGGGGCGCCGCCTGCTCGTCAAAATCGAAGTCGGCGCGAACAGCGAGGTCGACTTGGGCGATCAAGTGCAGTTGATCCGCGTCTACAGCGATCATCTCAAACCGCTGTTCACGCACGGGGCCTCGATCGAGGTTTTCGCGGAAGGCCGCGTGGTCGAAATGAATCGCGAGAGCCTGCTCGTCGAACTCGATCGCCTGAATCGCTCGACCGCGATCGTCGAGGGCACGATGGTGCGCCTGCCGCGCGAGCTCAAGCGCCTGCAGCAGACCTACGCCCTGCAGGACTCGCTGAAAGCTAAAATCGATCCTGAATATTTCTCGCCGGGCATGACCACGGCGAAACAGCAGGAGGCCGAGACCAAGCCGCTCGTCGCCTCGCTGGTGTTCATCGGCAACATCGCCGCGATGTTGCTGCTGGCGTTCTAAAAGCAAGGGGTCAACGTGAAGAAGCTCGTCCTGCTCGCGCTCTGTTTGCCGTTCACCGCGCGGGCCTATTTTCAAATGGATTTCATGAAGGACAAGGCTTCGGCCCGCGCCAGCTCGCGCTGGACCTTGGCCGACTGGCTCACGCAAAAAAACAAGATGTCCCTGGCCGATCAGTGGCTGGCGATGAACCGTTCGGTGAACCTGTTCGACGTCAACCTGAGCGGCGGGCACAACAAATACAAAGTCAAAACCACGGATCCGCTGGGCAACCAGGTCACGGTCGACAACGAGTCCATGAGCTACGGCGCCGACATGTATATTTCGTTCGTGAACTTATTCGGCGAGTACGAGAAAACCAAGGACGATCAAGAAAGCTACGGCGGGGGCCTTGGCTTAAGACTCTTGGGATCCTCGACCCAAACCACCAGCCTGGTCGTGCGTTACGGGTGGCGCAGACTCCGCGATTTGGGCTCCCAAGAAGACTGGGAAAACCAGTTCGCCGAGGGCGAGCTTGAGCTTTACCTGATCCGCGCGTTCGGCTTGACCGGCAAGTACCGCCATTATTTCCCGCGGAACTCGAATAAAGGCACGCGGCTCGCCGGGCATCGCGTGAGCGCGGGCGCGTTCTTTGAGTTCGCCGTGTTCCGCCTGTTCGGCAACTACTACGAGGAACCGACGGAACTCGGCGCCCCCGCCGATCGCACGACCCAAAAGCGCGCGGGTGTCGAGGGCGGCCTGAGTTTGATGTTCTAACTCCGATCAGCTATGCTGTTCTCGAGATGTCAGACTGGCGAACGCGCGCGGAAATCACTTCAGATGTCGTACTTTTCCGGTATGCCCCGGCGGCGGTCGAGCGTGAGACTCGCGAAGTTTACGTTTGGGATCTCGATAAAACCTATCTGGACACCGCTTTCGAAAGCCTGGCGGGCCTGTGGCGCACGGTGCGCGAAAAGGCCTTTCAAAAACGCAACGTCCCCGGCACGGGCACGTTGGTAAGGGCCTTGCGCGACGATTGGCAAAACGCCCGGCAGGGGCGCAAAGATTTCCCGATTTATTTCATCACGGCGTCGCCGCCCCAGCTTGAAGCCAAGATTCACGACAAGCTCGCCTACGACGGCATCTATCCATTCGGTTTATTCTGCAAGGACAATCTGCAGAACGTTTACCCCAAGCGCTGGTGGCGCCTGACCCAGCAGGTGGGTTACAAACTGCAGGCGCTCCTGCAGCTGCGCTTGCACCTTAGCGAAGACGTGCGCCAAATCCTGTGGGGCGACGATTCCGAGGCCGATGCCGTGATTTATTCGATTTACTCCGATCTTTGCGCGCGCCGGCTCGAAGAGCGCGAAGCCCGCCATATCTTGCGCCACTTCAAGGTCACGGGCGAACAGGTTGACGCGATCCTGAGACTGCTCGAGGACGTGCCGAAGCAGGATCCCGTCGACAAGATCTACATCAATCTGGCGGCCGACACCGATCCCGATTACTACCTGAAGTTCGGCCGCAGGATCCTGGCGACTCACGACGCGTTTCAACTCGCGCTCGATTTGTTCCAGGACAACCGTTTGAGCGGCGATCAAGTCTTGAAGGTCGCCGAAGATCTGGTGCAGAACTTCGGCTTCGGCGTCGAGGAGCTTGAAAACAGCCTGGATGAAATGATTCGCAGACCCGTTCTGGCCGACAAGACCGTCGCGGCGGTTCTGCCGATACTCCAAGAGCGCCGCTTGATCAGCCCGGGCTTTCGCCCGAGCGTTCCGCCCAAGCCGGTGATCTCGAGCGTCGGGCCGCGCATCTTCGAACTCGAAGGCGTGACCGAGCCTTGGGTGCCCGAGCATATCGACTACACGCGCGACGATCGCTAGCTATTCAAAGTTGATCGGATAAGAAATGGAAATGTCCTGCCCTTTGTAAGAGCGGAACACGATGCGCTCGACCACGCTGATCACGCAGCGATGCAAAGCCTCGTCTTGAATCGTGGCGTCGACGACGCGCAAATCGCGCACCCGGCCGCGGCGGGTGATTTCAAACTGGAGCATGACTTGCCCCTTCAAATCCGGATTCTCTTTCAACCGCGACAACCAGCAACGCTGCAACTGGGCTTGGCGCCCGGCGATCATCTCGTCGATGTATTCGTTCGACAGCGTTTCGGGCTCCGCGCCTTGCGCCGGCGCCTCGGATTCGGCGGGCAAGGCCACAGGCTCCGCGTCGACCTCGAGTTCATCGTGGCCCGCATCGGCAAGCTGCATGTC
>DAISHW010000161.1:0-6282 GCA_036822295.1 Bdellovibrionales bacterium
CTTTTTGACTTTCCATTCCGAGGTCGGGATCAAGCCTGAAACCTCATGGGTCATGTTGATGTTGGTCTTTTGGCCCATGCCGAGCAGCTTGGCGTACGGAGCCAAGCGGTCGATGCCGAGTTGAATGCCCATTTTATAAAAGAAAATGTTCGAAGACACTTCGAGCGCCTGGATCACGTTGATGTTCCCGTAACCCGAACGGCTGTGGTCGTGATACAGGCGGCGCCCGAATTTGAGCGACGCCGGCGCGAACACGTAGGAGTTCGGCGTGATCACTTTTTCGCTCAACGCCGCCAGCGCCACCACGGGTTTGAACGTCGAACCCGGCGAGAAGTGGTCTTGAATGACTTTGTTGCGCAAAGGACGGAACGGGTCGTTCACGAGCTGCGCCCAAATCTGCGGTTGGATCCCGGTCGCGAACTTGTTCGGATCGAAGGACGGCGTGTTCACCCACGCCAGAATCTCGCCGTTGGATCTCATCACCACCGCGCCGCCGATGCGGGGCCCCAACTCGTCCTTGCGGTTCATGGCTTTGAACGTGGCCTCTTGAATGTCCTTGTCGATCGTCAAGACAAGGTTATGGCCGGGAATCGCCGGCTGGGGTTGAAAGCCGTAGTAATTGGGGTTCTCGCCCGGCGCCGCCTCGCGGCCGCGCGCATCGACTTCGACGAATTCGACGCCGACTTTGCCGCGAATGGTGGTGTCCCAGGTTTCCTCCAGACCGCTCTTGCCGATGATGTCGCCTTGCTCGAAGACGAACTTGCCTTTGTAGAATTCGTTGAACTTCGGGATTTGCTCGCGCGAAATCTCGCCCACGTAACCGAACAGCTGGGCGCCGTTTTCGGCCAGGTTGTAGAAACGCAAGATCGATTCGTTGATGTTCAGGCCCGGGTGGTCCCAACGCAGCAGTTTCAGGCGGAACACTTCTTCGAGCGACACGTTGTCTTTGATCTTCACGGGACGAAACGGACCGTCGCGGCGCTGGGTTTTGCGAACGATGTCGCTGATCTGGCGGCCGGTCATGCCCAAGACTTGGCTGACGGCCTCGCTGGTCGCGTCGAGTTTCTTCGCGTATTGCGGGGAGATCGACGTGTCGAAGCCGGGCAGATTGTCCACGAGCACGCGGTTCTCGCGGTCCAAGAACAAACCGCGCGGGGCCGCGAGCGTGGTCTCTTTGACCCGGTTTTTCTCCGAGAACTGGCGCAGCTCCGTGCCCTCCAGGATCTGCAGCTGCCACAAACGGGCGAAGATGAGCAGCACGCAAACCACCACGGTCGCGTAAAGGATCTTGTACCGGGGCAGGTACTCGCGCGCTTCTTCTTCGGGTGTTTGCAGGAAATCGCTCATCGCGGACCCACCCGGCCCTCGCTTCCCGCATCGAGCAGCGAGACCTTGTCGAACCATTGGTACAGCCGGTAAACGGGCAGGCTGAACAGCAAAGTCAGCAGGCCGCCGATCAGCCAATCGAAAACCTCGGGGATGAACAGGGGATTTTTGTCAAACCAGCGCGAGCAAAGCCAGAACAAAATGGGCGCCGAAAGGCTCGCGACGCCGACCATCAGCATGAAGAACGTAGGCCCCCCCCAAAACACGCGCTCGCGGATCAGGATCAGGATCACCATCATGGCCAAGCTATAAATCAACATGCCCTCGAATGGAAACGCGGTAAAAGACGCGTTCACCAAAGTCAGTAGGTAGACCATCATCGTGGCCTCCCACAGCGGCCGGGTCACGCTCATGTAAACGATCACGATCAGCCAGAGCATCGGAGCCGGGAAACGCCCCAAAACTAAAAACCACAACGAGGTGCTGAACGCCGCGAACAGGGCCGCGGTCGCCACCATCAAAAACAGGCTCAGCAACCAGTAAAACGGAATTCTCACCCGCCGGCTCCGGCAGGCGCCTCGGTTTCAGATTCAGGTTCGATCTCTTCGACGGGCTTTGGCGAAAGATCCTGGTGATTGGCGTTCAAGACGATGAACAGCTCTTCCAGATTCAGCGGCTCGACCGCGGGCTTGATCTCCACCTCTTGGGTCATCCCGTAGCGGCTTTTGTCGATCGAGGTGACCGTGCCGATCGGGAAACCTTTGGGGAAAATGTTGTACAGCCCGGCCGTCACCACCAGGTCGCCGACCTTGACGTCGTCGCTGCGTTTCAGGTAGCGCAGGCGGCAGGCGGTGCGGCTGACGCCTTCAACCAAGCCCTGCGCGCGCGATCTTTGAACGATTGCGTCAATCACCGCGTAGTTGTCGGTCAAAAGCAGAATCTGCGACGACTGCTCCTCGACCCGGAAGGTGTAGCCGATCACGCCGCCGATGGTCAGAGCGGCCATGTTCTTCTGAACGCCGTGAGCCAGTCCGCGATCAACCGTGATCGTGTACTTGTCGGGCAGCATGTCGCGGCCGATCACCCGGGCCGCGAGCAGGTTCATTTTATTGGCCTGCTTGAAGCCGAGCAGTTGGTTCAGTCGCTCGTTTTCGAGTTTCAGCTCGGTGAACGCGCTCAGTTGGGCGTTCAACTCGTCGAGCTGCGCCTTCAGATCGCGATTCTGTTTCTTGACGCCGATCAAATCCAAGTACATCGAAGTCGTTCCGCGCACGCCGGAGCTGAACGACGAGAACGCGCGCTGAATGGCGCCGCCGGCGAAGGTGAAGGGCTTCGTGAACCAGAGCTCTTCCTCGGAGTTTCGCTGCATGTTAATGGCGATGAGGGGCAAAACGACGAGAGCGATGATCAAGAAAACTTTGCGCAGATCGAAGGTGAAAAAGTTCATTTCTAAAAGGCTAAAACCCGAACCCCCGTTAGGCAACAATCTCCTTGAAAATCCTTTAAAAACTTCGGAATCTGGGGTCCTTCGAAAGGTAACAACATGCTTGATAAAATGCGCAGGCTTTTGGCCCCGAAAAAGGGCAAGCAATCCAACATCACGTTCAAGAACTGGGTTGCGTACGCTCTGTTCGGCGCCATCATCGTCGTATTCGCGCTCTGGGGCGTGAACAGCGATCAATACGGTCAGACGTCGGGCGGCGTGGCCGCGGTGGTGAACGAGTCGACGATCTCGCTGGCCGAGTACCGTAACCGGGTCGAAAACGCGGAACAAAACGCCCGCATGCGCTTCGATCAATTTCCCGAGACGCAAAAGCGCGCGCTGCTCACGGAGCTTCGCCGCCGTACTCTAGAGGAGATGATCCAAGGCGAGCTGCTTTTCCAAGCCGCCGATCGTCGCGGTGTCATCGCCGCGAATTCCGAAGTGCGCGATTACATTTTAGAGATTCCGTTTTTGCAAGAGAACGGCCGCTTCGTACGCGATCGCTATCGCGGCTTCTTGCAACAAATGGGGCTTTCGACCAACGATTTCGAGCGCCAGGTGCGTAAGCAGATCGTGACCCAGAAGCTCCAGGAGCTTTTCGTGGGTTCGGCCATGCCAAGTCGCGAGGAGCTGAAGCGCTCGCGCGCCTTGAGCGAGCAGAAGGTGAACTTGCGCTTCGTGCGTCTGACCGATGAGGACTTGGGTCGACTGGTGGCTCCGGCCAAAGTCACCGCGTTCAAATCGACGAACGGGGCCGATATCGAGAAATATTACGCCGACAATAAAATTGAATTCACTAAGCCTGAAAAATTCAAAGCCAAGCACATCTTGATTCGCTACGGCGACATGCGCACAGAAGCCGATGCCGAAAAGCGCATCCACGAACTCGCCAAAGATTTGACGTCCGCGAACTTCTCCGCGATCGCGGCCAAGAACAGCGAAGACCCGGGTTCGAAAGCCAAGGGCGGGGACTTGGGTGAGTTCGAACGCGGCCGCATGGTCCCTGAGTTCGAACAGGCCGCTGCGGCCTTAAAAGACGGTGAGATCAGCAAGCCGGTCAAAACGTCGTTCGGCTATCATATTATTTATCTCGAGAAGAAAACGCCGGCGGGCCAGGCGCCGATTGCGCAAGTCGAAAACGAGATCGCCCGTAAACTCTTGGTTCGCAAAGAGGGCAAAGAGCTGCTCGGCGACCTGAAGAAAGCGGTCGAAAGTGGCGATCGCCGTGAGCTCGACACGCAGATGAAGAAAGCGAATCTGGCGTGGAGGGAGACCGGCGAGTTTGACTTAAGCGCGCCGTCGATTCCGCAGATCGGCGAGGCGCCGGACGTGCTCAACGCGATCTTGAAGCGCAACCGCGCCCAAGGGCTGATTCCCGAGCTGATCAATGACCGTGACGGCTACGTGCTTGCCGATGTCTACTCTTGGAAAACCGTGGCCGCCCCGGCCGCCGGCGAAGCCGATATGGACCGCATGGTCGCCTTTCGCCGGGCCGGTGAGTTGATTGAATCGTGGGCCAAAGACGTCGAAGCGAAGGCTTCGATCCAGCGCAATCCGCGTCTTTAAATGAGACGCCGCGCTCAGTAAACACATCAGCAAACGCGTGGGTCCGACATCAATTGATGTGCCAGTCCCATTCCGAGATTCGGTGAAAACCGTCTAAGAGATCAGGACCTTTGTCCGATAAGATCTTATAGACGGGGGCACGTTGATTCAGGCGCGATCCATTCCATCCATCGTATTGGCGTTTTTCGCGCTCGCGTGCGGATCGCTCCACGCCCAAAACGGGAACTACGTACCCGGTGAAGTGATCGTCAAGATCCGCAGCTCCGAGGGCTCCCCCGAAGCCTACAATTTCTTAGGCAAAGCTCACTCGAACAAATCCATGACCCTGAAAGACGGTTGGGGCCGCATGGACATGTACCATTTCGCCCTTAAAAAAGGCCAAACGGTCGAAAGCGCCGTCCATGAGCTCATGCAGGACCCGGAAGTACTTTACGCCGAACCCAACTATTACTTGGGCAAATCCGACAGCACCGGCATGCACGAGGTCTTTTCGGCCGCGGAAATTCAGGCCGCCGCCGTCAGCGCGCAGGCCGTGAACTACCTGGCCACGTCGGTTCCAATCGGCGTGCAAAGCGTGTGGAGTCAATCGATGGTGCCGGCCGTGAAGCCGATCGTCGCGGTCATCGACACGGGCTTGGATGTCAGCCACTTCGTCATCCGCCAAACCGGCGCCCTGTGGACCAACAACAACGAGATCCCGAACAACGGCGTCGACGACGACATGAACGGCTATGTCGACGACGTGAACGGCTGGAACTTCGTGAACAACTCCGGCCTGATGTACGACGACGACGGCCACGGCACGCACGTTTCGGGCATCATCCTGAGCATCGATCAGAACATCTACGTCACGCCGCTCAGAGAGGCGAAGATCGAGATCATGCCGCTCAAATTCTTGAACGGCAACGGCGTCGGTACGACCTCGGACGCGATCCGCGCCATCTATTACGCCGCCAACAACGGCGCGACCGTCTTGAACAATTCGTGGGGCGGATCCGCGTACAGCGCGGCCCTGCACGAGGCGATCGCCTACACGTACACGAAAGGCGCCCTGTTCGTGGCCGCCGCCGGTAACGCCGGTACGAACAACGACAGCGCTCCGTTATATCCCGCCAATTACGACGTGCCGAACGTCATCTCGATCGCGGCCACCACCGATCGCGATTGGCTGGCTTCATTCTCGAACTTCGGCGCCTCAAGCGTGGACATGGGCAGCCCCGGCACCATCATCTTGAGCACGATCCCCAATGGCGGCTTCGGAACTTCGAGCGGCACGAGCATGGCCGCGCCGTTCGTGGCGGGCACCGCGGCCCAAATGAAGGTCGAAGCGCCGGGCATACTCGGCTATCAAATGCGTGAGATCTTACTCGGCACGATCGCCGGCGTCAGCGAGTTGAGCGGTAAAGTCGCCAGCAGCGGCCGTTTGAACACGTCGGCCTCGGTCGCTTATTCGAAGACCGCCGCCATCAGGACGACGCAACCGGGCTATTCATTGAGTTATTCCGCGGACCGCGAACTCGCCTCGAGCATGGCGGGCGGCGGCGGTTGCGGGACCGTGCGCGCGCTCTCACAAGGCGAACCGCCGTTCGGCAGCGGCGGCACCGTGGTGCTCTTGCTGCTGACCCCGATCGTCGCTCTCGTCATCATGCGCCTGCGCTCACCGGCGAGCCGCCGCAAACACGAGCGCTTCAAGATCAACTCCGACGTGCGCATCACGGTCGGGGACCGCGAACTGGTGGGTTCCGTTTCGAGCATCTCGCTCGGTGGCGCCCAGATCAACACGGCGGCGCTGCTGCAAGACGGCGGTTTGGTCACGATGTCGATCAGCTCGCCGAGCGGCGAAGAGAAAATCGAAGTCGCCGGCCGCGTGGTTTGGTCCGAGGCCAACAAGGCCTACGGAGTGGCCT
>DAISHW010000162.1:0-6280 GCA_036822295.1 Bdellovibrionales bacterium
CGGGCTCGACGGCCGAAACGTGGGGGGCGAGCAGAAGACCTAGAGCGGCAAGTAGCAGTCCCGTGGCGGATGACGTCATTAAGACCTCTATTCTTGGTGTTCGCTTAGTATCAGCAAAAGATGTTCTCAGGCGAAGGGCGCCAGAACGAATATACGCGAGGCTTGAAGCTCGTCAGTGACTAAGTGACGAGAATTGGCGGCCTTTACGCTAGAAGAGCGCGTCGGTCATCAGTTGGGCAAGGATCGAAACCCGCGGTTTAGGACAAGGGTTGTACGCCAGGTGCTCCAAGGCGTTGTTCACGAACCAGGCATGACCCGGAACAAGCTCATATTCCTCGACGCGGCCGCCGATGCGGAAGCGGAGGTATGCGGATTCGCTCAAAGGAATATTGATGCGGAATCCGTGTTGGCGAAAGTGATCGCAGTCTCGATGAAACACGGTCCGCCAACCGGGCTGGGCCGTGGCGTAATGCACTCGACAAAAAGGCGACAGTCTATCGTTGAAAAGCGCGCGCGTGTGCTCCGGCACTTCGGGAAAAAATTCGGTCTTTCCCGTTTGGAGCAGGCTGCGCGCCAAATAAGAACTATAAAACCCGTAGTCTTTTAAAATACCCACGGCCTCGTCGAACCCGCAATTCAAATGATCTTTGCGATCGACCAGGTAGCGGTCGCCCAGGCGTTCATGGCAGCGCTCGTATTCGTCGAGTAGCCGCCCCGCATCGACCGGCATGAGCGCAAGGACCGGGGGATATTCTTCGGCGTCCCCACGGGTGTGGTGCAAATGCAACGGCGTCAGCTCGAACTGGCCTTCGATTTTGTCACTCAGGCGCACGTGATGTTCATTGTTCGAAGAGTTCGTCATAATTCTCTGGCAGTTCAAAGTTCTGGTTGATGAGGATCGGGCCCTTGAAATCGTATCGTTCTTTGCCGGTCCATGGCGCACCGATAGCCAGCGTGATTTTTTCTTGCCTGGTGAAGTTGTTCATCCCGTGCGGCCAGCTTCCATCCATGATGAAGGGCAAATCAGTCTGGGGCGCGGATACGTGACCTGTTCTCGTTACGAAATAAAGTGTGTCAGTCCGGCCTTGAATCACGTAGCGGAATTTGTGTTGGCGTGTGCCGAAGACCGAACGATAACAGTCGATGTGCACGGCGTGTTGGGCACCGGCGAGGGTACGGATCAGGTTCACGCGCGCCGGCCCTCCCGCCCAAGGGAAAACGACATCTTCGCAATAACGGCGAATCGGCTCGGGCGTCCAGTCGACCCAGTTCAAGAGCCAAGGTTTGCGAGTATTGGCGGTTCCATTCCTGCCTTTGCCGCCATTTTCGGTAAATAATGGAAGTAGATCGCATCCGCGGTAAGGGCATCGCCACCAGGCCTCGCCGGGAAGGGCGCGGATTGGGTCGATCCACCCCTGGCTGGACGGACGCTCCAGATCGAGCGCCGCGAATAAGAAATCAGGCGTCGGGTTGGCGGCTGAGGATTTCATAAATTTCACCCAGAGTGTCGACGTCACTCACGTCGAAATTGGCGATTTTCCAAGGCGGGATCGGCGGCCATTTCTTCTGCCAATACAAATGCAATATGCGTCTATGGGTCGCCAGGAACCGCAGTTCTTCAGGTTCCAATTCGTTTTCAGGAACAGTTCGCTCAGGATTCCCGTATAGCGGAAGGAGCGCGGTCAATTGAGTCAGACTCAGTTTGGAGTCCAAGGGACGATAAACTAAGCGTCGGTAAAATGAGGGCGCCGAAGCTTGCAGTGCATCGTAATAGGCCGAAGTGATGATCGCTAGAATCGCTCCGTCAGGTTTCATCTGGACACCGAAACACTTGTGCACCCGTCACTCCGGATAAATTGACGGCCGAAGCCGCCGCTCGCTATATTCCCTCGTGAAAGAAATAGAACATGCAACTTTCGTCCTGTGAATTCCATTGTGTGTCTTATACCGCGCGCTACCGGCAGGTTCTGGAGCGTTACATGTCGGCGCCGGGTACACCCGTCAACAATCGAACTCCAAAGCAGTTGCGTTTAGCGGAATATGAAGGTGGCCAGGGAGCGTTGTTTTTACTTCTTGATTCGGAGCAGCATGTGTACGGCCTGTCCAATGTGATCCTGTCCGCTGAGAACGGCTTCGACGTCGCTAAGATCTATGGTCGTTTTCATCTGCGACCTGAAGCACCGCAAACGGTCATCGATCATTATTTCGAGCCCGCCACCTTTGCTTGGTGCAAGGAGCGTGGAGTCGAGCGCTTGTTCGTGACCGTGAACAAAGGGCATTTGCGCACCTGGGGACTTTTATGTCGGCGGATCGCCAGGTCGCGCGGCCGCATCAACCCTCACTTATCGGAGGGACAAGAATTTCGCGTGGGGTTTCAGCCCTACGCGCGAATGATATTGGAACGAAATACTTGGCAATATGTTATTTACTATAGTCCCGACGGCCGATTTCCACTAAGCAGGGAAGAGCGCCCATTGGATCCCGAAGCCTGGACGATCGCAAAGGAAAGTTTCCCGGATGCTCCATAAAATCGGAATGGACTATGGCCCGATCTTGAAAAGCCGTAAGAACAAACGGCAGCTTCCCTATGTTGCACGCCTGCAAAAGACCGACGACATTCAAACGCTGCAGGGTCAAGTGCCAGCGCTGCTCGAGGAGCAACGGCGCATGCATGGCGACTTCGCCGCCGATCCCGCCTCGAGCGAACACAACTATCATTTGAAAAATTCGAAAAATGAAAGCTTCATTAAGAACTACGACGAGTTTTACCGCAATTACTCCGTAATCGGTTTTCAGACGCTGACGGATGAAGCGCGGACGTTGGCGGCCTCGCTCCCGTTTTCGGTCAGTGACCTTACGCCAATCGAACGATTGCGGGGAATGAGACACACAGGATCGAATTCGTGGTACCATCCGCATTATGATGAAAGAAACTACACCGCGCCGACGAGCTACCAAACCGGTGCGGTCCGCGAGGCGCTTTCGTCGTTTCAATCCGAAGCCTGCCGTTCGGCGTTGGTGGTGTTGAATCCGGGCCAGCACATCAGCCCGCACTTCGATATCGGGCCTGAGTTCATAAGCCGCTTGCACATTCCCATATTCACCAATGAAGATGCCGTTTTCGGCGTTCGCGACGGTGACGGTTGGCTTGAATTTCATATGCCCGCGGACGGCGGCATTTATTTCGTCAATTCGGGTTTTGAGCATTATGCCGTGAACCGAGGCTCCGCGCCGCGCTTTCAAATCCGCGTCTGTTTGAACGGGCAGGATGATCTTGAGGGGATGCGGACTTTGGAACCATTGAGGCGGGTGGGGTATGGCCGCATTGCGGAAGAGATGAAATGACCGCGACGTTTCGCAATCAAATTTATTTAGGTTTGGCGCAGCTTTGCGCACATTTGTCGGTCGTTTACATTTTTTGGAATTTTGATTCGCGTTTCGGATTGGGCATGCTTGTCATGTACTTTCTGATGACGGGATGGGGCGTGAGTTTAATCGCACACCGCTACCTGTCGCATCGAAGTTATGAGGCGCCGCCTTGGTTCTGGCGATTGGGGTCGTTGTTTTTCACTTTGTCCATGCAGGGAAGCACTTTGGCGTGGGTGGCGATGCACCGTCAGCACCATCGCTACGCCGATCAGTCGCGCGATCCCCATTGTCCGCGCCACGGGTTCTGGCGGGTGCATTTCTTGAGCATGTTCTACACTCCAAGTCTGCGTTACGTGATTGATTTGATGCGCATTTCATTTCATCAAAGGATTCATCGCCACTACTGGGCGATCAATTTGGCTTTTAGCGCCGCGCTCTGGTCGGCGTTTGGCTGGAAGGGCGTGATTTATTTGCATTGGGCACCGGCCGCGCTTTGCTGGCAAGGCATTTCGGTGGCGAAAACTTTAGCCCATATGTACGGCTACCGGAACTTCAAAACGGGTGACGATAGCCGTAACATTCCGATCCTGGGTTACCTGACTTTCGGCGAAGCTTGGCACAACAACCATCATGCGTCTCCAGAAGCCCTTTCATTTCGCGTGCGCTGGCATGAGTTCGATTTGTCGTATGTCTTTCTGCGGGCTTGTGCGATGTTGTTCGGCTTTAAAATCATTAGTCGCGCTCAAACGCGGCTGAAGAGTATCGAGACGTTTACGCCGCCGAAACCGAAGCTGTTTTTAAGAACGTAACGTAAGGATTTTTCGCGCGCGGTCCGCGGCACATAATCCAAATCGCAACCTTCGCCGGGGCGATCCAAGTTGATCGTCGCGGGAACGATTCCGTGACTCAAAGTTTTCAACGCGAACACGCTTTCGATCGCGCCAGCGGCTCCCATGGTGTGCCCAATCATGCTTTTATTGGAAGAGATCCAAAGTTTATTGGCGTGATCGCCGAAGGAGGCTTTAAGTGCCGCGGTCTCCGCAAGATCACCGATTTCAGTACCAGTGCCGTGCGCGTTGACGTAGTCGATCTCGGTAGGCTCGATGCCCGCCGAGTTCAAGCATTTGTTTATGGCTCGCGCAGCACCCTCACCGTCTGGGGCGGGCTTCGTTTGGTGGTGCGCATCCGACGTCACGCCGAAGCCGAGTAACTCGCCATAGATCTTTGCCCCCCGCTTTTGGGCGTGCTCAAAATTCTCTAGAATCATTATTCCCGCGCCTTCACCGATGACGAATCCGTCACGGTCTTCATCCCAGGGTCTGCTGGCCTCGCGCGGGCATTCATTTCGGGTCGACAAGGCGCCGAGCGCTTGAAAGCCTGAGAACGAGAGCGGAGTCATCACGCTTTCGCTGCCGCCGACGATCATGACGTCGCATTCGCGGCTACGAAGCCAGCGCGCGCCGTCGACGATGGCGTGGGCGCCTGACGAGCACGCGCTGGTGATGCAGTAGTTGGGACCGCGCAAGTCGAAACGCATGCTGATGGTCGCGGCGGCTATATTGGCAATCACCGACGGGATGTAAAATGGCGAGCCCCGGCGGGGCCCCCCCTGGAGTAGCTTTTCATGTGGCGCGCAAAGATAGGGCAGTCCGCCCATGCCACTTCCGACGATCGCGCCCATGCGATCGTGATCCAGGCGCCGCCAATCCAAACCGGAATCGTCGACCGCCATTTGGGCGGCGCCGATGGCCATCTGGACAAAGCGATCCGTCTTTTTCAACTCATGCGGCGAGATAAATCGCATGGGATCGAAATCGCGCGCTTCGCCGGCGATATGAGTCTTAAGTGCGCTGTGGTCGAATGACGCAATGGGTGCGATTCCTGATCTGCCTTCGATCAAGCTTAGCCAACTCGCTTCCAGGCTGGCACCAATAGGGGAGACTAAGCCCATTCCGGTAATGACGACTCTCGTGGATTGGTTGAACGCCTGCATGTCGAGTCTTTAGCACGCGAACTAGATAAAGGTATAGAGTCCGTTGTCAGTTGCCGTCCCTGATCCTATGCTGTGCGAGTGAAGCCAAAAAACCTGATTCCGGTGTTGATCAACTATGACCGGCTTTCAGATCCGTCGGAGAATCTGAAAGCCACGTTGATCGGTGACGGCATCTTTATGCTCAGTCCAAATCCGCTCCCGGCAGTCGTCCGCGCGCAAATTGGTCGGGAGCATCGCCTATTGTTCGATCTGCCTGAGGATAAGAAACGCGCGCATATCTGCGCGCTGAAATCGGGACGTCGTGGGTATATTCCCTTTGCCGTCGAGCAAGGGCAAGCCCATATGGCTCCGGACCCGAAAGAGGGATGGCATATCTCACGCGAACCGCGTGACAGCACTGAAAACCGCCGCTTTTACATCGAGAATTTTTGGCCGAAGGAGCTTCAGACCTTCGCTCCCGTTTTTCAGAGTCTCTACCGGGACTGTGATCGCATTTCTACGGAATTGATACGGGCGATCGCGCGTTCTTTTGGATTTGCGGCGTACGGCGAGAGTTTGGCTTTTGAGGCCAATGGCGTGTTGCGATTACTGCGTTACCGGCGCCGGTCGCAAACCGCGCTTGCAGCGCCCCACACCGACATCGGGTTATTTACTTTGCATCTTCACCGCACAGGCCAGCCGTGCGAGGTTTTCATCGATGGCAAATGGCGCGCGCTTGAAGCGCCCGAAGACGCTTTGGTCGTACTCACCGGTGAGATGTTGATGCGGGTGACGAGCGGTTTGGTGCGCGCGCCGTTACACCGTGTACCTGAAGCCACGGAAGAATCGTATCGTGAATTCGCGGGTTTCTTCGCTCATCCCAACCCACAAGCGATCTTGCGTTCACAATGTCCCGATGGACCGGTGCAATTCAGGGAC
>DAISHW010000163.1:0-6252 GCA_036822295.1 Bdellovibrionales bacterium
GATCTTAGTGGATCACGATTTAAATCTGTTCGTCGTGGCGGACGGAATGGGCGGACATAAAGGCGGAGAAGTCGCGTCGGCTCTGGCCGTTTCCACGGTGCAAGAGATCGTGAGCAGTCGCGCGAAAGACACCAAGCTGTCGGCCCGCAAAGTCCTATCCGAGGCTTATCGCGAGGCCAGTCAGCGCATTCATCATAAGAGCACGGTCGAGTCGCCCGAGCTCATGGGCATGGGCACGACCATGGTCCTATTCTGGGAGCACGAAGGCCGCATTTATTTCGGCAATGTCGGCGACTCGCGCGCCTACATGTATCGCTCGCCTTATCTTTGGCAACTCACCGAGGATCATTCATTGATAAACGAACAGGTGCGCGCCGGCGTGATTTCGGAGGACGAGGCCCCCCATGTGGTCGGTCGCAATGTGATTACTCGAAGCGTCGGATTCGAGAAGGATGTGAATGTCGATGTCCTTGAACGCGAACCCCAGGACGGCGAAGTTTATTTGCTCTGTTCCGACGGTCTGAGCGGCCTGGTCGAGCCTAGTCGTTTCCTGAACATTCTTCAAAATACGCCGCCGGAAGAACTTGTGGCCAAATGCATTAAAGAGGCAAAGGCCGCTGGCGGAGATGACAATATTTCCGTTATCGTAATTCGACGACGAAATGACGGTTGACGCATATTGTTATGAACCATAATGTGCTCCGCATAGGTCATCAGATATAGAGCATGGAAAATAAGAGCTACACGATACTGATCGCCAGCAATCGCCATGGTGGAACCATGAAACTGACCGTGAAATCCGGTTGGATCAAGGTATTGGGATTCCTTGGCTTTTGCGCGATTCTGCTGGCCACGACGGCGGCGCTCGACTACGTCGGCTTACTTTTGAAGGCGACCGAAAATAAAGCCCTGAAAACGGAAAATCTGGCTCTTAAAACGCAGTTCCAGGTTGCCGAGGAAAAGCTCTCGAGCCTTGAGTCGAGCATCGAACGCATCCAGAACTTCACTAAGAAGCTGAATCTGATCACGAACGTCGAGGATGAAGAGCGCGTCTTGAAACTCGCTCTAAGTCCAGGCTCGGCCGGCGTGACCGTGGTCGACAATCCGCCGGCCGTGACCCGCATGCCTTCGAGTGAATTCATGATCCGCGACACGCCGGCGGCGGAAGCTCCGTTCGTCGATGAAAAATCGGGAGAACTCAGTGTGAACCGAGAGGTCTCGCGCGACTACGCTTCCCTTTCGGTGCGCATAGACCGGGCACTTCGCCAGTCGCAGCTGCGTGAACAGGGCGTCTTGCAACTTTGGGATTCGCTGTCCGAGCGTCAGAGCCTGTTGGCGTCGACCCCGTCGATCAAACCGTCACGCGGTTGGTTCACCTCGCGCTTCGGCTACCGCGTTGATCCGTTCACGAACCGGCCCGAGATGCACGCGGGACTGGATATGGCCGCGCCGAGCGGAACTCCGATATATTCGCCGGCCGATGGGGTCGTCTCTTACGTCGGGTATGACGGCGGTTACGGTAAGCTCGTTTCGATCGATCATGGTTACGGCGTGATCACGCGCTTTGGCCACAACTCGCGCGTGTTCGTCGAGCAAGGCCAGAAGGTGCGCCGCTGGGACGTGATCTCGGCGGTCGGTTCGACCGGTCGCTCGACCGGCGCTCACTTGCATTATGAGGTCCGTATCCACGGAATCGCCGTGGACCCCATGAATTATATCTTGTCAGAATAAGCCAAACTTGAGCACGCATAAACTTTTGAGCGCCATGGGCGTCGCCACGCAGGTCACGTGGCGACTCCGTGCAGAAATCAAACTCTAAACCCACCCGCTGGAAATAAAAAACCCACGGGGTCTCCGTGGGTTTTTTAAGACTTCTAAAAACGTTGGAATAAATCTTAACGTTTCGAGAACTGAGTGCTGCGGCGAGCGCCGTGTTTGCCGTACTTCTTACGTTCAACCATACGCGAATCGCGAGTCAGCATGCCGGCCTTTTTAAGAGTGCCGCGCAAATCGGGGTTCAAAGCAACGAGAGCGCGGGCCACACCGTGGCGAATCGCTTCGGATTGGCCGGTCACGCCGCCACCGGTTACGGTCACGCGCGCATCGTACTGATTTTTCGTGTCGGTCAGCGCGAAGGGCGAAGTCACCGTCGTGCGGGCCGTCGGGGTGGGCATGTAAGCATCCAGGGTTTTGCCGTTCACGGTCACTTTGCCGCTGCCGGCTTTCAAGAAAACGCGGGCGGCGCTGGTTTTGCGGCGTCCGGTTGCGTAGTAAACTTGTTCCTTAGCCATTTCTTTCGTCCTCTTTAATTACTTAAGATTCAGCATTTCGGGTTTTTGCGAAGCGTGCGGGTGATTCGGACCCTTGTACGCTTTGAGCTTATGGATCACGCGCTTCGAAAGTTTGGTTTTCGGAAGCATGCCGGCCACGGCCTCTTTGATCACGATGGTCGGATCTTTCTCGCGCATTTGCGCGGCGCTGAGCTCCTTGAGCGAGCCGAAGAAACGCGAGTGCGAATAGAATTTCTCGTCGGCCCACTTGGTGCCGCTCATCTCGACTTTTTCGGAATTGATGACGACGACGAAATCGCCCGTGTCCACGTGCGGAGTGAACGTCGGCTTGTTTTTGCCGCGGATGATTTTAGCGATTTCAGTGGAGATACGGCCGAGCGTCTTACCCGCGGCGTCCACCACGTACCATTTTTGCTCGACTTCGCCCGCTTTGGCGTTCCAAGTTTTCATAGGATTCAGTCCTTAAGCTTTAAACCGTTTGAGAAACCAGAAGTTCTAGAGTTTCCGGCACTTATTGTCAAGGGCGGGAGGGTATTCCACCTTGTAGAGATATAGGCCGTGGGCGGGCGCGGTGGCCTTGGCGGCCTGGCGATCGCGCGCGGCGGTGATCGCGCGAAACCGGGCGATGCTGCCGTCATTGCGTTCCAGGTAAAGCATGGTGCCGACCAGGTTTCGAACCATCTGTTTCAGGAAGCCGTTGCCGCGAATGCGAAGCTCAATCAGGTGTTTAGCCGGCTCGACGAAGACGCACGTGTCGATGACCCGGACGGTGGATTTGACCGGGGTCCCTTCATTTTGAAAGCTTTTGAAATCTTTTCGGCCGATCACTTGACGGGCCAAGCCGTTCAGGAAGTCGAGTCGAAGGGGGTGAGTCACGTTGAGCGCTCGTTGGTGCCAAAGGGCCGAGCGGACCGGGTGATTCCAAATTCGATAGATATAGGTTTTACGACGCGCGCTGGCCAAAGCATGGAATTCTTCGGGTGCGAGCCACGCGTTTTTGACCGCGATGGTCGGCGGCAGAAGAGCGTTCAGACTGCGCAACAGCTTCGGTTCGCTCGACAGGATTTTCGGCGCTTCGAAATGCACGACTTGGCCGACGGCATGAGTGCCGGCGTCGGTGCGGCCCGAGCCGATGGTGCGGATCGGTTCGCTGTAGATCTGCGTGAGCACGTTTTCGAGCGTGCCTTGCACGGTCATCCGGCCCGGCTGCTTCTGCCAGCCTTCGAAAGGGGAACCGTCATAAGAGATCAGCAGTTTGATTTTGCGCATGAACTATTCGACGGCTTCGGCGGCGATGCCCCCGCCCTCGAGTTCAATGCCGTATTTGGCTTTCACTTGCCCGGCGCAAGCCGCGCTCTCGCAGCAATCGCCAAGGATCGAAAGGGCGAAGAGTTTTTGCACCAAATCTTTCTCGATCTCCCGATTCACCGGGCCTTGCTGGGCGGTCGCGGGTTTCCAGCGGGTCTTGGCCTTTTCTTTTTCGCGCGCGGGATCGAGCCGGCGCAGGAAATTCCATTCCGAGAGCGGGCCCGCGGGTTGCGTGGAGATGCAGTCCGGATCGTCGCACTTGCCAACGGTGACTTTCTTTCGATCCTGGCTCAGAAAATCCCCGTAAACGACTTTGGCGCTTTGCAGGCCTTGCACATTTGTTTCGGGCAGCGAGATCAAAAAGACTTCGCCCTTTTTGGCCAGGCCGTAAACTTTGAAATCGGTCGGCGAAACCGGCACGACCTGGGCTTGGAAGTTGTCGGCGCCGCGCGTGCCGAACTCGAAATCGTATTTGTCGATCAGGCCGCCGGGCACACACCGCAGTTTGCCCGGGAAGGTCGACTCTTTCATGAGCCAGTTCGTGCGCGGCAGGAATTGCGCGAGTTCGTTGCCGCTGTCGGCCGCGATCAATTCTTTGCCCGACAATGGGCGGACATTGCCGAGGGCGAAGAGCAACGTGGCTTCTTTTTCGAGGGTCGTGTCGTCGGCCCGCGCTTCCGGAATCAGGGACGTGAACCACGCGGACTTCCGGCGCAATAAGGGATCGAGTCGGCGCGCGATCGAAGGATTGTCGCTGGGATTCGCGAAGATCTTGCCGTTGAGCCACAAAATCATCGGCTTGTTGTGCTGGAGCACGGCGCCCGTGAACACCGTACGTCCGTTTTGGCTCAGCTCGATGAAGCCGGGCCGTTCAAGGCTGGCGATTTTGCCTTTCCAGCCGTGCCGCAAAACGGTTTTGGCTTCGCTGACGTCTTGGGGATCTTTGAGATTTTTCAGGAATTCGTTCTGGCAGCGCTGATCGGGATCGGTGGAGTTCATCATGCGGGCGATCGTGCAGGGTTCAGCCGCGAAAACAGGGGCGACGAGCGAAGCGATTAACCAAGCCAGCATATCAGAACTCCATCAAGAATCCGCCGTTCATCAAGTTCGCCGTGAAATCGTATTTATCCGAAAACGCGACGATCGCGCGGAACTCGGCGGTAAGGCACACGCTATTGATTCCGTATTCACGATCCAATTGCACGCGCGAGAAGGCGTCGAAATAAGTCAGGTTGAAAGCCAGGCCCGCGGCGAAGTAGCCGGCCGGCGCCGCGCCGAACTTGGGGCCTTTGTCATCGTCGCGGAACTCGCCGAACAAAAATCCGATGCCCCCACCCTCGGCGTACGGCACCAAGAGTTGGCGATCCCAAAACTGCATGCGGTACACGGCTCCGAGCGCGTTCGGCATGGCCCAGAAGGTGAACAGTTCGCGGGGGGTCAGGCCGGAGTTGGCTTGGCTGACGAAGTGACCGTTGCCTTGCGCGATATAGGCGCCCGTACCGGCGCGAATGCCCCATTTGCCGATCGGCGAGCGCCAGAGCTGCCATTCGTAGTCGAACATCAGCGCGGGATTGTCGGTTTGATCGTAGTTGTCGTCGAACGAGGCGCCCGCGCTCCCGGACTGTTCCGGGTTTTCAAGCTGGTCGGGATAATAACTGCCGACGCGAAAGGATGCCGCGCGGTTCTGTCCGGTTTCGTCGACTTTGTAGAAGTAGTCGCGATTCTTATCGATGCGCAGCAGGCCCTTTTCGGCGAACGGGTGGGGCACTTGGCGTTGACCTTGGTGCTTGCTCCAATCGAAAACCTTTTCGCCGGCGGCGGCCGAGGGACGCTGCTCCGCGGGTGCGTCTTCGCCCTCGGCGGCGCGCGCCAGGTGGGGCGCGGCCGACATCAAGAACGCCAAAAGCAGAAGCGATCTAACCGCGACGAGCACGTCGCACCCCGTACCATGGTAAAGCGATCATCATCGCCAGACCGGCGAGGGAAATCCCCAATGCTTGCAACATCCCGACGCTCAGCGCGAGCCGACTGAATAAGTACAGCGGCCACAAGGCCGCGCGAGTGGCCGCGCGCAAAACGGGCTTGTCATGGATGAAGCGCGCGGCGTAAGGGCCGTATTCGTAGTAGCTCATCACGAACCAGCGGCCCCACGTCGTGGGCAGCAAAACTTTGTAACGGAAATCGCGGAACGTCCGCAGCTCCGGTTCGAGCGAGGAGCCGAAGGCCGCGGTCGCGACGAAGCAGTTCATGTCCTCGGTGAGCAAGCCCAGAACCTGATCGGGAATGACCGCGTATTGGCAGCCGCCACCCGCCCCATCCAAAGGCGCCGGCGGCGTGCGGGTGTCGCAATCGCCGACACCGGCGCCGGGGAAGAACTGCACGACGTTACCGGCTTCATCGACGACCGCCACGCGCACCACATAAGGCATGCCGTTTTCAAGCCCGTCGAAAACATTGGTGCGCAAGTCCGTATCGTTGCTTGAAACGGCCAGATCTTTCACGATCGTGTCGGCCACGCCGGGCGCGGCCTGGGTCATGTTCACTTTGGATGCGAACACGCGCACCGCGGTGAAGCGCGCGTTGTACGCGCTGCTCGGGAAGTTCGTCGAGGTGTCGGTGTCCTCGAGATAAAATTTCTCGTCGCCCGGATATG
>DAISHW010000164.1:0-3586 GCA_036822295.1 Bdellovibrionales bacterium
CCTTTTTACCGCCCACATCACCCCGGTCACCTTGAAAAACTCATAGGTCTGGTCGCCGCTCTGCATGAGCATCTTGGTTTTGCCGGCCGCGATGTCTTGTTGAACGCGCAGGCGCACGTCGAATTCGCGCAAAGTGTTCTCGAAGCGTTCGATGAAGTCCCAGTTCAAGAGCAGATCGGGATTGTCGCTGACCCAGGTGTCGCCTTGCTTTTTAAGTTCGAGCATTTTGACGCCCTGGCGAAAGATTTTAAGCGGGCTTTTCAGCGCGATGCCGTCGCGTTTGGGGCCGATCAGGAACTCACGATGAACCGGAAAGTAGAGCAGTCCCTCGCCCCCCACGTTCAAACAGGACTTACCATCGGTCACCAGGCCTTGTTTGATGTAAATCGAGCGGGTTTTACCGCCCTCTTTGAGGGTGACATCGGCTTGGCCTTTCAGGGCGGGGCACTCGTTGCCGAGCGGGTTGTCGAGCACCGGCCATAAATCGTCGAGCACCTTCAGGTTCGCGGCTTTTCCGTCGATCGTGCCGCTCGTTTTCGAGTTCAAAACCAGATCGTACTGATCATAACGCGATTGGATGTTGAGGCGCCGCGCCGCTTGCGCCCAAGCCGAGAACGCTATGACCGTGGTCATAAGCACGCATCCGAGCCTATAAATTCGCCAATTCACGAAACCCCCTATGGTGCCTTCACGAATATTCTAAGGGGAAATGCGAAAAGGTCCACCGATCTCCCCAACAAAAGACCAGCCCTAAGCATTGAAAGGCCTATAATATAGGCGTAGACTTGGGCCACTACAGCTTGGAGGACTTCACTTGGACGCACTCTCTCAACTCTGGTTACAAATTTCCGGTTTTTTGCTCGCCGACGACCTCTTCATGCCGGCCATCTTGGGAACGATCGCGGTTTTCCTGACGATCGGTTACTTCGGATTGCCGTTCGTGTTCTGGGTCGTGGCGGGTTTGGTCGCGCTGGCGGGATTCGCGGCGCCGCTCGGGCTGGCGCTCGGGTTCGTGGCGGTGGCGCTGCTCTTCTTGATTCCGCCGATTCGGCGCCTGCTGGTGTCGACGCCGCTCATGAAGCTGATGACCGCGGCGAAAATGATGCCGACGATTTCACCGACGGAGCGCACGGCGCTCGAGGCCGGCGTGGTGTGGATGGAGTCCGAACTCTTCTCGGGCCACCCGAATTTCAAGACCATGCTTTCGCAGCCCTACCATAAACTTTCCGCCGAAGAGCAAAGCTTCATGGACAACGAGGTCGAAGAGCTGTGCGCGATGGTCGACGATTACAAATTCTTCCGCACCAAAGAGATGGATCCCAAAGTTTGGGAATTCATTCGCCGCAAGGGCTTCTTGGGGATGATCATCCCGAAAGAGTACGGCGGCCGCGGCTTCTCGCACTCGGCGCATAGCGCGGTCATTCAGAAAGTGTCTTCACGCTCCATCGGCACGGTCATCTACATTATGGTTCCCAACTCGCTGGGGCCCGCGGAGTTGTTGGTTCGCTACGGCACCGATGTGCAGAAGAAAAAATATCTGCCGCGTCTGGCGAACGGCGATGATATCCCGTGCTTCGGTTTGACCGAGCCCATGGCGGGCAGCGATGCCGGCTCGATCCGCTCCGAAGGCGTGCTGTTCAAAGGCGATGACGGCAAGATCTACGTGCGCCTGAACTGGCAGAAACGCTGGATCACGTTGGCGGCGATCTCGACGCTGATAGGTCTGGCGTTCCGTTTGCGCGATCCGGACGGCTTGCTCGGCAGGGGCGAGGATCTGGGCATCACGTGCGGGCTGATTCCCTCGAATCTCAAGGGCGTCGAGATCGGTCAACGTCATGATCCGCTCGGCGTTCCCTTTCACAACTGTCCGACCGAAGGTCACGACGTCGTCATGCTCGCGGAAGACGCGATCATCGGCGGTATCGGCCGCGCGGGCGGCGGCTGGCAGATGCTGATGGAATGTTTGGGCGCCGGTCGCGGCATCAGCTTGCCCGCGCAAAGCGCCGGCGGCACGAAGCTCTGCGCGCGCGTGACCAGCAACCATTCGTTCATCCGTAAACAGTTCGGCGTTTCGATCGGTAAGTTCGAGGGCGTCGAGGAACCTTTGGCCCGCATCGCGGGCGGCGCTTATTTCTTAGAGGCCATGCGCCGCTACGTTTTGAGCGCGCTCGATCAGCACATTTCACCGCCCGTGGTCACCGCGATCGCCAAGTACAACGGGACCGAAGTGGGGCGCAGTTTGATGAACGACGCGATGGACGTTTAGGGCGGAGCGGGAATCTCGATGGGCCCGCGTAACCCCTTGGCCGTCACTTATATTGGTATGCCGATCGGTATCACGGTCGAGGGCGCCAACATCATGACCCGCACCTTCATGATCTTCGGTCAGGGCGCTCTTCGCGCTCACCCGTACGCGTTTAAGGAAGTGAACGCGGTCGAAAAAGGCGACACCAAGGCCTTTGATGAAGCGTTCTGGGGCCATATCGGCCACGTGGTCCGTAACTTGATCCGCTCGATCGTGCTCAGCACGACCCGCGCGCATCTGGTATGGTCGCCGATTGGCGGGCCGTCGCGCCGTTACATCCAGAAACTCAATTGGGTTTCTGCGACCTTCGCGTTCATGGCCGATCTGTCGATGGGACTGCTGGCCGGCGATCTGAAAGTGAAAGAGAAGCTGACGGGCCGTTTCGCCGACATTCTGTCGTGGATGTTCATCGCGACCGCGACCATCAAGCGTTATGAAGAGGAAGGCCGTAAGCCCGAGGATAAACGCCTTCTCGATTTCTCGATGGCCGTGGCCTTCCAGAAAATCCAAGACGCCTTCGACGGTATCTTCGGGAACATGTACGCCTCGAGCTTGCCGTGGATCGTGCGCGAACCGGTGTACTGGTTCTTCAAAGGCCCGGTGCGCTGGTGGTCACGATTGAACTTCGTGGGGCTGGCGCCCACGGATCGTCTGACCCACAAGGTCGCCTACGGTCTGCTGAACAGCGAAACGCAGCGCGAGCGTTTGACCGCCGGAATCTATATCTCGGGTAAACTCAACGACGGTTTGGGACGCTTGGAAAACGCCTATAAAGTCATTCGTCAGGCGGATGTGGTCGACAAAAAGATCCGTGCGGCGACAAAGGCCAAGAAACTCAAGAAGAAGTCGCCGACGCTGCTTGACGATGCATTGGCCGCGGGCGTGATCACCCAAGCTGAACACCAGTTGATCACCGAGGCCGAGCGTCTGCGTTGGGATGCGATTCAGGTCGATGATTTCAATCAAGAAGAGTATCTGTCAGGCATTCTCGGTCACAAGACCGGAAAGCCGTCCGCTCAGGAAGGGAAGACCGCGACGGTTTAGTTGCGGTTCTTCTGGCCCCTGGGCCTTTTCTTGCCCTTTTGCCAGTATTCGCCCTCGACAATCCGGAACTGTACCGCGGGGGCTTTGCCCCCGTTGTTGTTTGAGCCCGAGAAATTTCCGCTTCCGCCAGGACGATAGTCAGGGCGTGGCGGGAGCGGCGGCATGCTGCCGGGAATCCCGCTCGGCAATCCCGTCGCGGGCGGGGGTGGCGGACGGCCGTCCTCGGTGACTTCCATC
>DAISHW010000164.1:3596-6165 GCA_036822295.1 Bdellovibrionales bacterium
GTCGGGATCATTCTCGTCGAACTCAGCCTCGGGCTCGATGGCCGGGGGAGCCGGAGGCGCGAAGCTGTCGTCTTGAGCGAATGCCGCTTTAACGGGCATGACGAGCGCGATCAAAATGAGAAATTTGGATACCGTAAGCATATTGTGTTTAGTATATCGGACGGCGACGGAGATTAAACAAGGCCTCGACCGAGGTCATGTAAATGTTTGAGTGATACCAGTCGAAAAGAAGTCCATGAGCGCTGCGCTAAAAAAACTGCCTTGGACGCAAAGCCAAGTGTTGGACGAACTTCGTTCGTTTCCGTTATTGGAAACGTTCCCGGAGCATTTGATCGAGCAGCTCTCTTTAGGCAGCGAGATCATTCAAATCCCCCGGCAAACTGAGATACTGAAACAAGGCGAGCAGAACGATCAGCTGTACTTTTTGAGCACGGGTCAAGTCGGCGTGTACGTCGATGGCGCGCGCGTTTCAAAGATGCAGCACAAAGGCGATCTGCTCGGCGAAATGAGCGTCATCACCACGAAACCCGTGGGCGCCACGATCATCGCCGAGACCGAGTGCACCTTGGTGTGCATGGACTCGCGCGTGTTCCTTGAGATGCAGGGACCCGAGCGCGATCTTTATCTCTCGATCCTTTATCGCATCTATGCGATGGTCCTGGCTGAAAAACTTCACGACACCAACCAAAAGGCGAAGCATTTCGAAAACCTGACCACCAAACTCACGGCCATGCAGTGGGATTTGGAAGAGGCGAATCGCACCCTCGAGGCGAAGGTCGAAGAGCGCACCCAGAAGCTCGAGCAACAAAAAGCCGAGTTGATGGCCGGTAAAAACAAGATGGCGGAAGTCATCAATTCGAAGAAGCTCATCTTCCAGAAATTGGCCGATTTCCACAATAATCATTTGCTGCCGCTGAAGAGCCGTCTGGATCAATTGCGTTTGATCACTCCTGAAGACGCGACGATCGACGAGGCCCGCAAAAAAGTGTTCGACGTGCAAGCGCTGCTCGGTCCTTTGACCGATCAGTATTCGAGCGAGCAGGCCATTCAAAGCAAACGCGTGCTGCTCGCCGATACGAACAAGAAGCAGCAGATCATCGCCAAGATGGCGCTCGGCGGTACCGGCGTCATCTTGGATATCGTGACGACTTTCGAAGAAGGCCAGGCGAAACTCCAAGAGGCGAAATACGATCTGGTCGTCTTTGACACCCACATGATCGAGCTCGGCAACATCGCGCGCGAAAGGAACCCGGCGATCGCGCTCGTGCTGATGACTTCGGATCAAGTTCCGAGCTATCTGCCGGAGCTCAAGAAATTGAAAGTCATTCCGAACATCGTTTCGCGCAACGAAGAGGATCGCACCTTCACGATCAAGAACATCATGACGACCGTGACGAAGCTGTTGAGCGCGGATCTGTTCACGCTCGAGAAATATTTGAGCTGGGGGGTCGACGTGCAATCGATTCCGATCACCGGCAGCGCTCAGCGGGGCGAGTTGATTCGCGACGTCGACACCTACTTCGAAAAACTCGGAGTGCGTCGCGCCAACCGCGATCGCATCAAGAGCGTTCTGGAAGAAATGCTGATGAACGCGATATACGATGCGCCGATCGATAAAGACGGCAAATCGCTCTACAATCATTTGCCCCGCACGGTGGAGTTGAGCCTGAAGCCCGAAGAGCAAGGTCTGGTGCGCTTTGCGACCGACGGCATGTTGCTGGCGGTTTCGGTGCGGGATCCGTTCGGCAGTCTTAAGGGCAGCACGATCTTGAAGTACCTGGAGCATAACTATGCCGGTAGCGCGAACGAGTTGAACGCGAAAGAGGGCAAAGGCGGCGCCGGCCGCGGCCTTCACCAGATCGTTGAGAGTTCGGACCTGGTCGTGTTCAACGTCGAGCCGGGCAAGCGAACCGAGGCCATTGCTTTGTTTAACGTAGAGGCCAAGGCGACTCTGCACCAGAGCCCCTCGTTCCACCTGTTCGTGAAATAGTTCTAAGTTCTCTGAATCAGGCCACTATTTTTCATTTGCGTCCAATTACGCGAAGTGGTAACTACTTGATTCCCTATAACTCGAGAGAATTGTTATGAAAAAAGAACTTCACCCCGAATTCCGCCCGGTCATTTTTAAAGACGTTTCTTGCGATTACGAACTGCTGACCATGTCCACGGTTCGCGCCAAAGAGACCGGCAAATGGACGGATGGCAAAGAGTACCCATTGGTGAAGATCGATATCTCGAGCGGCTCGCACCCGTTCTACACGGGCAAACAGCGCATGATCGATACCGAAGGTCGCGCCGAGAAATTCCGCAAAAAATACGGCAAGCCGGCCGCTAAGTAAGCTTATAGCGGGAGCTTCTTCCATACGTCTTCTTTGAATCCGACGGTTCCACCCTTGTCGAAAAGCAAAAACGGCCGCTTGATGAGTTTGCCGTTCCGGCTCAGAAGTTCGAGCGCTTCGCTTTCGGTCATTCCGGCTTTCAAGCGATCCGAAATTTTAAGCTCGCGATAGAGTTCGCCGGAAGTGTTGAAGAGCTTCTTGAAATCGCCCAAGTGCCCCAGCATGCGCTT
>DAISHW010000165.1:0-6077 GCA_036822295.1 Bdellovibrionales bacterium
GTAATTGCCGTTGATCGAGTAAATGATCGCGAAGAAGCCGAAGAACATATTCACGGTGGTCAGCAAATTGGGAAGCACGTAGATGTGCATGCCGACCTTACGGGGACTGGGTTTTTGCTCGGGTTGCATGGCTTAAAGCCCTCCGAAAATGATGAACAAACCGTACAGGAGCGTGCCGCTCAAGACGGGAAACACGATATTGTCGTCCAAGCGCCCCACCGGTATCAACTCCGAAGCCGCGCCGATCAACGCGCTGAGCAGGCAAACGATGAACAGCCGCTCGCGCATCAGATCCATCGCCCAGTAGTAGCCGAGCGATATCACGAAGCAAGCGGCGAAGGCGGCCAGGCTGCCTTGCAAGCTCTTATTGCCGACCAGTTTGTCTTTGCCGAAGCGGATGCCGAAATAGCTCGCGACCGGATCCCCGATGGCGACGAAAAGCAGCGCCAGGAGCACGACGTTTTTCGGATAAAGAAAAATGATGAGGGTAACGCCGGCGAGCATCGAAGCGGCGCCCGAAATGCGGTCCAATTCCCCCTGGCGCAAAACCCATCTGAAGGTGCGGCTGAAGATTCGATTGAGCGCCGGCACGTAAAGTCTGCCGACGTCGAAGCCAATCATGAACGCGCTCATGACGAGAGCGAGTGTCAGCGCCTGTCTCGAATTGAGAAACCAGTAAAGGGTGAACATCACCATGACGCCGCAGAAATGCCAAATGCGCCGGGCCAAGTGGATGTCGTTTCGGGCTTTCAACTGCATGCCCACAATAAATGTCTCAAGACGGGATAGAGTCAAAGGATTTCATATATTTATGCTATACTTGGGCCATCCCCAAGGAGGAATTCGAGTGGTCCGCTCGAGCCTGTTTTTAGCGCTCACCGTTTGGTGCTCAGCGGCGTTCGCCGTCGAGGACGCGGCCGATCCTTCGTCGGGGTTCGGCAATCACTATGGTTACACGTTCAACGTTCAAGAAGAGCGCGACAAACGCGACTTAGAGATGGTGATGATCGACGAACCGGCGCCGCTCGGCCCGCCGATCAGTGAGAAGATTTTCAACGAAAAACTCTCGAAGGATTTCCAGACGCAGTACCAATATCGCTTCGGCTTGACGCCGATCGAACAGGCGATCAACGCGGGCGGTCCGACCGAAGAATACAATTACAGCACCGGCGACAACGCGACCGTGATCGACCGCGCCAAAAAACAAGAGCAGTTCGGCGAGTACATGGCTCGTAAACTGATCGAATATCACGTGGACGATTGGGCCCGGAACGATCCCGATTTCCGCCCGGTGTACGCGGTGAAAGACAAGATCAGTAACGTGAACATGCAGGTGAGCAAGGGCTATAAGTTCAAATGGAAATACAACTTCGCGGGCCCGTACATGGATTTTCGGCTCGAGAACCCTTACGACGTCGACATGAAGTTGCGGGTCGAGATGTCGGGCGTGGTCTCTGAGCCGAACGAGTACATTTTTTCATTCAGTTACCGCGCGACCAAGAAGGTCCATTTGACCACCGAATATCGTCACGAGGACGGACTTTATCAATTCATCGTCACCCGCGCGCTGGCGCCGAACATGTCCATGTCGCTGTCGACCTTGACCGACACCCGGATGGAAGGCCCGAGCGTGAACCAGGATCTGGTCATGCTCAGTTGGGCCTGGATCAATTGACCCGCGCCTCAAATTGAGAATCGCATAAGACTGCGACCTTCCGCGCGTGTATCGATGCGGCCGATCGGCCGATAAGTTCGGGAATGGATAGGCATCAAGTCCGCTGGGCGCTTTTGAAGATCACCACCGTCATATTGGGTGTCAGCACCTGGATATTCTGGAGTTTTGTTTTCGCCACTCGCCCCGAGCAGGCGCGAGTCGACACCCTGGCTTCGCTCGTGCGTCTGCCGGCCAGTCTGCCCGCCGCCCTCGCTCCGACCACGAAAGTGGCGGCGCCCGTGCGCATGGACGTCTTGCCGTTGTCTTGTTGGGATCAGCCCGAGCACGGCAAAACGCAGTCGGTGGGCGCGCGCTGGGTGCGCTTGACGGGTAAAGCCTGCGGTAAGGAACACAGCGGCGGCTTTACGGTTTTGAACCGCTCGAATGGCTATGTGGCGACCGTGTTCGCGGCGCGGCCCGGCGATTTGACGACCGACTTCATCCCTTTAGAGGCGGGAGGCAACGAAATTGAAATCCGTTACGAATCGACGCCCGGCGCGCGAGTTGAAAACCGCTTCGTTCTGACCAGAGAATAGTCCATGCAGGCCAAGCCGCGCTTCTTAGTCGATGAGATCACGCTGCGCGAGATCCCCGAAGACCCCGATCATCTGCGTGATTACATCGGCGAGCTCGAGAGACGCTTAGAGGGCGAGGCGGACGTTGCGGAACGCGCGCGTTTGCTGGGCGAGGTTGGGGCTTGGCTGCGCGTGGCGGGCCGGTTGGAGTTGGCAGAGGAGCGCGTGCGCGAGGCTTTGAAGCTCGCGCCGCAAGTTTCGCTCGGCATCGCCTTCGAGGTGCAGCAGAAGATTCGTTTAGGTCATATCCTGCAATGGCGGCGCGAGTTCGCCCTGAGCGACGGGCTGTTTAAAGAGGCGATCGCCGTTTGCGAGAAGGACACGGGCGCGCGTTCGTTCCTGGACTTCGCTTACCAACATGCCGGCAAAAACTTCTTCGATCAGGGCCGCTTCCCGGAAGCGGTCGACATGTTCGGGCGGGCCTTGGAGTTGCGCAAAAAGCGGAAGGCTCCCCGTGAACTGATTACATCTTCGAAGCGTGGATTGAAAGCGGCGAAGCGCAAGCTTTCATAGGCTCATTTGACTCTGGAAATCGAGTCCCGTTTCGGGCAATATCCCGGCCATGAAAATCATCACCCATTTGCTCTGTTTGGCTATCGGATTGACCCTCGGGATTTGGTTGGCGAAGCCGCCTGCGCCCGAAGTCCTTTCGGTCGAGGCTCCGGTGGCGGAAGCGCCGGTGGAACCCGCGGAGCCGGCGGCGGTCGAGTCGCCGCCCGCGGCGAATATGGCTACGGCTCAACCGAGCGCGCCCGCGACGCGTCCGTCCTCCGCACAAGACTTGGCTTCGATTAAGCGCGATTTCGACGCTCAAGTGGGGAGTGGCGATTTAGCCGGCGCGGCGGCTTCGCTGAAGAAGATGGAAGCTTTCCGCGAGAGCCAAGAATACGCCGAGAGCTCACCGCATCTGTTGATGGCGCAGCGCAATTACCCCGCCGCCCGTCCTTTGCTGCAGGAATGCGTGCGGCGTTTTCCGGATTCGCAAAGCTGCATGACCGATTTGACGATGGCGGAACTGGAAACGGGTGAACGCGAGGATCAGGAGCGCGTCGTGCGAGATTGTTTGAATCGCCGTCCCGACGACGACAACTGCCGCAACGCCGACGCCATCGTTAAAATGAACTACGGCAACTACGAAGAGGCCGTGCGCGTTTACGAAGACATCTTGAAGAACAACGGCCGCAGCGGCGGCACCCGAATAAAGGAAAACGTTCTGAATTAGCAAATGGGCATCGCGCTCGAAGGCGCCGGCCGGGATGAGGACGCGTTCGGTTATTTCGAACGCTCCTGTCAGGCGGGCAATCAGAACGCTTGCGACAAGCGCGACGATCTGCGCGAAGAACTCTAAAGCTTACTTTTTCTTATTTTTGGGCAACCCTTTGAGGATCTCGTCGGCGAGTTCCGAAGGGTTGCGGGTCTTGAACATTCCGCGCAGCTTCATGTCTTTGCGCACTTCGTCCGAGATTTTGATTTTGGCTTCCGAGACGCGCTCGACGATGCGGCGAAGGTCTTCGTTGCCGGGAGCTTCGGGGCGAATCTCCCCGAGCAGGTTCTCCAAGATGAACAGCGAAGTCGCCTGATGTGAAACCGCGGCGTTGTCTTTTTTGACCACGCTCAGGGCTTCGGACGCGAGCGAGGACAGGGAGTCTTCATAGGCGGATAAGCCGGTGAGTTCGCGTCTCACCTCGGGCATCAGTTTGACGATCATGTTGTCGCTGTTCGGTCGCGAGAAGATGAGTTTGAGCGCCTCGCGCAGGTGTTCGATGGCTTCCGAGTCGACGGCGCCGTCATCCGAGTTGAGGGCCCGGGCCTTTTTGACGAGCCCTTGAACCATCGCGGTCATTTCGTCGTAATCTTTGATCATCAGTTCGTTGTATTTGAACTGCGCGGCCTGGGCGGGAAGCGCGAAGACAAACAGGGCGAGAGATAAAAATGTTTTCATAACCAAAATCGTAACTCCCGGTTCGGACGTTTGTCCATGGGAGAGAGCGTCTAAATATGATGCTGTTGAGGAGTGGAGCTTTTCTCGGCCGAATCCTTATGTCAGAATGCATAAGCAAACCAAAAAAGGAGTCCCTGTTGAAAAAGTCATCATTGTTGCTCGCGGCGTTCGCTCTGTTCGTGGCCGCCGGTTGCACGTCCAAGGCGCAGCTCGAAAAAACGATCGAAGAAAACCCCGATATCGTCTTTAACGCGATCAAAAAGAACCCGAAAAAATTCGTCGAGGTCGTGAACGAAGCGGTGCGTACGGCTCAAGAATCGTCGCGCGAGGACGAAGCCAAGCAAGAAGAGTCGCGCCTGGAAGAAGAGTTCAAGAATCCGAAACAGGCCGTCATCGATGAAGGCCGCGTGATCTTCGGCAAGAAAGACGCGCCCGTCACGATCGTCGAATTCTCGGATTTCCAGTGCCCATACTGCAGCCGCGGCTACCAAACGATGAAGGAAGTGCAGAAAGAGTACGGCGACAAGGTTCGTATTGTGTTCAAGCACTTGCCTCTGGACTTCCACCCGATGGCGATGCCCGCCGCCAAATACTTCGAAGCGATCGCGCTCCAGGATCACGGCAAAGCTGAAAAATTCCACGATGAAATTTTTAAGAACCAAAAAGACCTGAACCAAGACGGCGAAAAAGCCCTTAAGAATTTCGCCAAGAAAGTCGGCGCCGATCTGAAGAAGCTCGAAAAGGATTTGAGCTCGGATGCGATCGCCAAGCGCATCGCGGCCGACCAAGAAGAAGCCAAGAAGTTCGAGTTCTCGGGGACCCCGGGTTTCCTGATCAACGGGGTTTCGCTGCGCGGAGCTTATCCGTTTCCCGAGTTCAAGAAGATCATCGACCGTCACTTAGCTAAGCAGTAACGGATCCCGTTGTTGCCGGTTGGCCGCTTGCTTTCGGGCGGCCTTTTCTTTTTGTTTCATTAAAAATCCAGGACGAGCGATTCGCCGAGCAGCGTGACTCCGTCGGCCGGATCGATCGCGCATGGGAGCGCGCGGATCATGACTCCCGCCGTGCGCGCCTCTCTGAGCAAGCGGCCGTACTTGGCGTCGATCGCGTCGGCGGGGCGGAATTTCTTGCAGCCTTCGCGTTGCACGACGAAGACCAGTTCCGCGCCGAAGCCTTCTTCCCTCAGGCGCATGAGTTCGCGCAGGTGTTTGCGGCCGCGTTCGGTGGCGGCGTCGGGGAAATAAGCGGTGTCGCCTTCCGCGTAAGTGACGTTTTTCACTTCGATGTAGTGATGGGGTTTCTTGTTGGTGAGCGAGTCCTTGTCGCGGGCCAAAACCAAGTCGATGCGACTTTCTTTGCTGATTTTGAATTCGCGCCGGGCGTGTTTGAACTCGCGCCATTCGGGAATCAGTCCCGTCGTCCACGCCTCATGCACCAGCTGATTGGGGAGCGACGTGTTCACGCCGGCCCAGCCCGTGGGCGTGCTTAAGAACTGCAGGGACGCTTTCAGCTTGCGGGAGGGGTCGTCGGTCAGGGTGATCAGGCACGGCGCGCCCTCATACAAACAGGTTTTCAGCGAGCCCGTATTGGCCACGTGGGCGACGAGCGTTCCGCCGTCGATGCGCACGTCGGCGAAGAAGCGTTTATAGCGTTTGATGAATTTGGCGTGATGCATAGGCTCTGAAAAGCGCATCCCCGGTTATGGCGGATCGCCGGTAGAAACGCCAGCCTAGATTGTGCGGCGCGGCTCTAGAGGCGGGGGTGACTTTTCAAGAGGACCTGACTAAAACCTGGGAGTATTCTTTTGAGACAGAAAAAGAGGTTTTCCATGTCCGCCGATCCCGTC
>DAISHW010000166.1:0-6060 GCA_036822295.1 Bdellovibrionales bacterium
CTTCGCCCGCGAATGGATAGCTATGCCCTCCGAACGGAGATACTTACTGGGCAAGGGGCGCCTGGATATCGGGCCGCAAGTTACTCATATGGGGCACGACTCGCCGTTCGTGAATCGCCATCACGCAAATTGGCGCCTGAAGGGCCTCCAGTATCTAGAGAACCTGAGCGATAACGATTTGTTTTGCACCGGCCCGATGGCTTTATCTAAGGAGGCGGCCAAATCGATTCGCAAAAGCCTCGTGGAGTTGATCGAAAGGTCGACGAAGTCCGCGGCCAACTCAGACTCGGAAGTAGTTCGCTGTCTAAACATCGATTGGTTTGGGGCCGCCGGCAGGTAGGCTTGCGGATTCGCCTGAAATCACACTGGGAAGCATTCAAAATTTCCAGCTCCCGGTAAAGGGATTATTTTAGGTGATTTCGAGTTATGTTCGAAGAGATCCGAAATCGCTAAGCCAGGGACCGGAGCTCCAACGCCGGCGCTCGTATGACGCGCCGGTTATCCAAGAAAATACCGCGAACATTATGGAGGTCTCGTCGGGTACTGAACCATTTCAGTAACTTACGAGGCCGTTCCGGTTGATTGCCGGTCACTCAAAGATAACTCTGAATAACCGGCGTCATACGAAATTGTCACTTATTGTTCTTGGGAAAAGAGCGAAACAACTCGGCCCATCACTTCTCTCTCGGGCAGAAGCTTTAGACCCTTCGTCGCACCCTTAACCTCGATCCCTGCAAGCCTAATATAACGCTGCATGGTCTTAAGATCCTTCCAGCCGCAGATCTTCATAACGACTGCCGGTGCCACAGAATCCCTAATTAGCTGGGTGGCGAAGCATGCCCTCAGCGTATGGAAGCGAATCGAAGGAAGGCCTGAGCCCACACAAAACTCTCTTAGGATCTCTGCCTGACCGCCGTCGGTCCAAGACTGGAATCTGGGTAGCACGAACTTATCGTTTCCGCGCTTTAGTTTTAGCTCTTTTAGGAGCCCCATAACTTGCGTGGATTCGACTGGCACCGCTCTCCAATACCTACCCTTGGTTGGTCCGTAACCGCTTCTACTTGTCCAATTACGATGGACAAATAAGAGGCCGTTATCGAAATCAACTTGGTCCCACTGAAGTGCATAGAGTTCGCCTGACCGCATTCCGGTAAAGAGCGCTAAAGCCCAAATTGGGAACCAAGGATGCTCAACTCTTTGTGCGTAGAGTAGAAGAGTTCTGATCTGCTCGAGATTTAAAATCTCGGGCATCTTCTCCTCTTCGGTACGCGTAGACTTGAATCCGTCGGTAGGAATCGAGGCGATTCCCTTTAGCCTTCCGGAAAGCATTCCCCACTTAAAGACTGCATCGACGGAAGTTTTAACTTTCTTCCGTCTAGCGATTGAGATCTCTCGCTCCACTTTGTCCAAAACTCTCCATGCCATTGCACGGTCGATTTCAGCCACATGTAGCTTCATCCAATCCTGCGTGTGGGTCCGAAGCACGTTAAGGTAGTCATCGACTGTCCCCTTCGAAACTTCGCGAATGAAGATGTCTCCAGCCTTCGCCGTGATCTCCCATTCATCCACCAGTTTTTCCCAAATGCAGCTTCGGCCTTCAGCTTCTACAAGTTCTCGTTCAACTTGTACGATCAACTTTCGCTCCGTCCTATCGGCCTCAGCTTGAGTTTTTAAGCCATGGACTCGCTTTTCAACTTCGACACCCGGATGGGTGCTACTGCTTCTGGAAACGCGAACCTTAAAAAGTGTGGAACCAGTTTTAGAATCTACATACGAGCTAATAGCCATTAGAATCCTCCTTTGCGAGAGGATTCCACTAAGCGTTTCAGCTCGGATTTCTTAAACAACAATCGTCCATAGGGTTTGTAGAAGGGAATTCGACCTTGGTTTACAAGGTTGCGAATTCTCGCCGTACAAGGCCTGCCGTCCCTGCTAAAAATCCGCAGGTACTTTGCAGCCTCTAAAGCATTGAGCCAGTCGGAATCATCAACTTGATCCGGCAGGCTTAGAACTCTGCCGAGTGCGCTCATACGCTACGCTCCCGATAGACGAAAATGACAACTCGATTTTCAAAGAACAGGATTGTCATACTACTCCCTCTGATTTTTTTATCAAGGTGGGGTGAATGAAAATCGCATTGGTCTTAGCAGATGTTGGGCGCTTAAGAGCCGGTGGAAGAGATGTCCACAGGCCGAAGTGTGGATAACTTCTTGGGGCGCTTTTCTTTCGCCGCAGGCTTGATCCCGCAATGCTTTAGGAGAGCCTCGCGAAGAGGTGCCCTTGCTAAGTGAGTTGCGCGTTCTTTCACAAATGGATGAGTCGGATTGGGAAGGTAAAGGTCCGGCCAGTCCGGCCTAGCTTTAAAGTAGCCTTCGTCGCCAAAGCATTTGCTGCCACCTAAGACCACCTTCCGCGAAGAATTCCCTCCACATTTTCTTTGTGAGAAAGCCGACGTTGACCGCAAACTCAATCTCTCGATGCGGTAAATACTTGGCTGGCACTACTTCACGTCCCAGCGTACAGGTTCGATGATGACGTATTCGAAGTGTCCTTCAATATACCTGTTGCCTTGAACCTTTCCCTCAATCCAATGAGTTTCTACCTTGGGTTGGCTCAGACCAGGCATCGCTCCAGGAACTGGAGTCGATCCGGTTTTTGCGCCCTGAAGGAAGGCTTCCTTTTTAGCCTTCTCTTGTGAACTGTAGATCGCAGAACCGGCGACCATTCCGGCCATTGCACCAAGGCCCGCGCCGACGATTACGTTTCTAGTTCGATATTCTCCATTCTTTCCGGGATCTGCTATCCCGCCAATCAAAGCGCCTGTTCCAGCACCTACGCCAGCGCCTAGGCCGACGCTCTTATTTTGGGTCGCACACCCGGTCAGCAGAAGCGCGAGAGACAGGAATTGAATTACTGAACGATGCATTTTGTTTCCTTTCACTAATTTTTGAAGCAATTCTCGCAAGACCAAGACATTCAACCTTCGCAACCTTTTTGAGTCTCTTTGGTTTGATGTCGCCAAACATCTGGAATTTCATCTGCACACACTTACTTCCACTCGCATGTGGAACAACCACAATGGCCTCACCAACGCCGAGGGCAGACTTGAATCGGTTCGGGTGCGCCCACTGCCTTTGAGGAGAATGAACGGGAGCAAATTCGCACAGAGCGAATGCTCATGTTCAATCTCAATCACATCTGAGCCGAGCACCCGCGAAACCAGAATCGAACCTAAACACAGAATTTTTGGAGGAATGAATGATGAAATTCGTTGAGGCACTACTTTGGCTTTTTTCGGTCCCTATGGAGCAACTGAACGCAAACGATTGGGCAAGGCTCGAATTTGGTAGAGACGCAATCGAGTCTGATTTCGAAGGGAGGATCTTGTGAACTCCTCCATTCAACTCATCGACTCGCAGTGGGCATCAATGGAAGTGGGATCTACGCTTCTCGACGCACTCTTAAGTTTGGTCTTGATCCCGAGCAAACTCGATTCGAGTCCTGCGTGAGCGAGCACCGGGAAAAGAAGAAAGCAAAAAGCGATCAGCAAAAACTGGGCGCTTCGTTTTTTCGTAAGCATTAAGAGGCCTCCTTTGAATTTGCCAGCGTGAGTGCTGGCTTTCGATCTGGATGGAGACTCATAAAGATGGGTGTATCAAAGAGATCGAATTGCAGTTTCACAACACCGTTTTTCGAATCGACAACGCCGTTTCCAACGATGTGCCAAAAATACTTGTTCGTATTCCGGGCGTTGTGATTTTCTTCTCGGGTCATCACGAGATATTTCGTCGGGTCGGCTTTCGAGAGAAGAACGTAGAATTTTTCTTGAACGAAAGTCCAGAGACGAATCGTGATTAGCCCTTCGCCTTCTCTGTGGTAAGGGGTTCGGGTGCTAAAACAGACATCAGCGTCAATCGTGAAAGACGAAACAGACCCATCGGTATGTTGGTTTGTGTTGGAAGGTGCACAGTCAGAATCATCAGCGCGAAGAATTTTTTCTTTGCTCAAAGCCATAAGCACAGGACTTTCAAAATGTTCATTCGATGAGACTTCATTGCCGACTTTTGCGGAGGTTTCAGCTTTTGTAAAAAGATGGTTAGGTTTAGCAATCAATTCGTTTTTATCGCTCTGGCCCCAGTCCTTCCAGAACTGAACGAAAACGTTCTTGGTCATGTCCGGTTCCGTGGCGAGCTTAAGCTATCGAAAAATTTTCGGTGAGTTCCACAATGCAAACGGCACTGAATACAACGCCGATCATTTGGCTAATCAATCCGATTCGAGTTGCTTGCGGACGACTGACGCGATCAATGAGAGAAGCAAATCTTGGAAGCAAAATTACGTGCGCCAAGCGCACTAGGAAATAATAGAGGGCTGCGAGCCGGAACTGCCCAGGCATTAGCTGTAGCAAAACCAATGGAATTGCAAAATCCCAGGCCTGGTCTCCAGACCTAGTCAGTAGACGACCAAATAGGATTTTTCTGTCAACTCCAAAACTCATTTTTAGCCTTGCTCGTCTTTTGCGATGAGTTCCATTAGTTCTGATTGAGTTTCGTGATACTCACGGTAAAGCGAAGTGCGACGCTCTCGAAATTCATAGAAGCTCTTAAATGCCTCAAGCAAATCGGGACCGTTCTTTACGCCTCGGGAATACTCGGAAAATGTGAGTTTGAGAAATGACTCAGCCTTGTTAATATCGCGATCCGCATCGTGGATGAGTTCGTGAAGGAGACTTAAGTCATGCCGCAACTCGTGATCAGCGGCCATCATCTCCCTTAAGCGGTGTTTGCCTCGTTCTTTTTCTGCTTTGGCTTCGTATGCCTTTGCGAGGCCTTCGTTTCTTGCTTCTAAGCCTTCTGAAAGATCAATTCCAATCTGAACACCAGCGGTCCATTCTTTCTCATTTCGGGTGGCAAGTGCATATTCGTCACTTAGAGATGGAAGTCCATATGATGAGTAGAGGTCAACATGTGGGAGCCACCAGTTTTTTGCCTGACGTGAACGCGCTTGTTCTCTAATCTCCCGCTCTTGGACAATTTGAAGCGCGACATTCGCGCTGGGATTGAGTTTGGGTGCATCCTCCTTATTATCTGGAGGGTGAGGAAAATCCTCAACTATACTGATGCTCTCGTGCTCATCCCATCCAATGGCAACCGACAAGCGGTTGCGGAGCAGATCTTGTTCAAGGGTGAGCTTTTTTAATTCCTGTTGCAAAAGTGTTTTGTGCAATTCGAACTGAAGCACGTCAGCACTCGTCGAAACTCCAGCTCCAACGCGCCTTTTGGAAGACTTGACATAGGCTTCATTCTTTTCAAGTGCTTCACGCCGATCTTTAATAAGCTGGCCGACACTCACCAGTCTCCAATATGTTTGCCGCGCCTCTCTTAGCTCATGGAGAAACTCACGTGAGAATTCGTTCCGAGCAATTCGTTCGTTTGAATCGCGAATCTTGGATTCCAAGTTGTCGCGGCCGCCTCGGTATAGGTTGATTCGGCCTTCGACCATCCAATAACCCTTTCGCTCGATATCGGTCGAGCCTCTCTTGTAGCTCTCATCTCCCGTGCGAGCCGAAAGCTTAGGAAGGAAGGAGCGGGTCAAATAACCGCTCCTCTCCTTTTGGGCCGAATGGACATTCTCGGCTGCCTTTACGTTCTCATTTTTATCGCGAACGAGATTCGGCAAATCCTCAAAGCGAATGGTCTTAGAGGTTTGCGCAAATGCCTGAAGCGAAACAACAGTTAATAAAGCCAGCCAGGTAGCCATTTTTTCTCCTTAGTCGAGATTGTCAAAAGCACTCAAAAGATCTGTGCCTGCCTCTTTTACCGTAACGTCGATGTTGTACGGCTTTCCCTCAGGCTTTGGCATTTTGCCCATGAAGGAGTTGTCTTTGCGTTCAAGCGAGAACGTCGTATCTTTCCATTTCCCTTTAACTTTTGCTGCAAGACTTGCAGAGCCCTTGGGATCAAATTTCGACGTGTCCAATGGTTTCATATCCTTATCGTACAAATAGACTCGGACAGTGCCGTCCGTGGAGCGAACCAGCTCCGCCTTATGTACGAGTGG
>DAISHW010000167.1:0-2261 GCA_036822295.1 Bdellovibrionales bacterium
GCCCCTCGTGATGCAACTGCCCCCGTCGGTATCATTTAATGTGATTCAATTCGCAGACGACGACTTTGGACCGCTATTTGCTTTACCATCGAGAGACTGATAGAAACCGCACCAGTTAGAACAAAATGATTTTCTAGGAGGCTCGAATGTCGAAGCTTTTTACACTTGCCGTTTTTGCGCTTACTTCTGTTTCGGCATTGGCGAACGCCAATCCTTGCCTTGATGGGGTATTGGCTAATCAGAACTTCCGTGACCTTACTCTTCAGCAAGTTGAATGCATTGCAGATCAGGACTCTGTTAAAGCAAGCCTGGTTTCACTCTGTTCTTCGGATCAGCGCCAATTTTCCTCAACTTATAATACTTATCGCAAATACGAAGTAGATTATGGGAACGCAGTTGCAAGTCTCCAGGCTGCGAAAGACGATAGTGCGCGCGAAGCTGCACTTTTAGATACGCAAAACATCGACCAAGAGTGGAAGGCCATTGGATTCAAAAATGAAGTTCAGGCATTGCTGTGGCCCATCGTCCAAGCTAAATCGACTTGCAAATAGCCTAGGTCATCAATCCCTGCCCTATAAGAGGGCTGAACCCCCAAGAGCCTGTCGGAGGTCCGCGCAGGCTCTTTTCGTTTCCCCGTCGCGTCCCCATCTTGGCGGAAAATCCGAGAATAGGCTCAAACTTGTCCCCTAGGGACGCCCATGGCAGTTGGACGGGTGATAGCGATTTTTAGTCCACGCCCCCGGAATTCAGCGCTCCGGCCCGATGCCCGCTCCAAAAGGCACTGAAACCCGTGCATTAGCGGTATAGGCCGATTTCGTCCCCGTTTTGGCGGTCCAGGTGGCTTAGCCTGGCTGGGAGAGCCAAACCGCAGAACGATTCCATTTCCGAGCGCGTCTGCCCTCAAAAACAGGCCTACAATCTGCATATATTCAGACAGCGCCGTCAGATTGCCATTTTCCATAGGAAGAGGTAATTACGGGCGATACGAAATTCTCGACCGTAAAAAAGTTCGACAGTGGAGCAATTATGAAAAAGTCCGCACTTTTACTCGTTCTTTTAGCACTTGCTGGATGCAGTCCGTCTGACAAACCCAGTGAGGCACCTTCGCCTAAGGCGGTTGAGGAAAACGGGAGCCAGGGAGAGAGCGGAACCAATGCTGATACACCGGACATTGGACATAACCCTGAAAGCGCGCAATCCGCTCCGCAGAGCGAATCTACTCCTACTCGTGTTAAACGGAGTGAGATTGCAGGTTATTACTTTTCACCTGGGGAAAAAGATAAGTATTATGCAGTTCAAGTTTCGCTTGATCCAAAAAAGTACGATGGAATCAAGATCACATTTATTTCTGCTCAAGGACAACCGCCCCATTTTACGAAATTTGATTGCAATGTAACAACTTTTATTTGCGATTACGCTGGATATATACAAGTACAGTTCTTAACCAAAAACCAGTTTGTGCTTTCGGTTAAATATACGCCAGGTGCGATCTTAGTGCCGGCCTCAGGAGTATATCAGAGGAAGAAGCCGACGACCCTAGATCCCGCAGAATCGGCATTCCCCAACGAGGAGCTGGCCGAAGCTGAGTATCTCCCCGGAGGCGAGCTACTACCTAAGTATGCCGGCTACAATGATCCTCCGTTGCCGTTCGTGAACTACGCTGACGCGAAACGAATTTGCGCCGAATATGGTCCCGATGTGCGCGTACCAACGGTCAGGGATTTCGAATACATAGCCACCCAGGGAAAGTCGATCACGGATACTGCCTTCCCAAACGCTTCGGTTGCAAATCCTGAAGTCCAAGCGGAAATTCAGTCTAAGCTGCCAGCCCAGGCCATTTTGAAACCCCTCAAAGGCTTCGACAAACCTGATCCCGAAACTAGAACGTTCACGAACTTTGCTGTGGATTTTTACGTTAAAGGCATCAGGACTGGAACCGGAGCGCGTACATTTTGGACTTCATCTCGCAGTGGTAATGGAACTCACTATGTTTATGCAGAAGATGGAGGCCCTTCATTTCGCGAGAACGATGCAACGAGTGCTTTGGCACAGGAACAAGTAAGGTGCATCAAGAAATTTCGCAGACCGGTAGACGGTCGATAGCACGAATCAAAATCACTGCTCTCCGTGAGAGCCGAACACCCAAGAGCCTGCCGAAGACCCGCGCAGGCTCTTTTCATTTCCCCGCCGTGTCCCCATCGGAGCCGCAAAGCTAAAAATGCGCCCGAATTTTTCCCCTGGGGACCAGGCTTAGCGGCGGT
>DAISHW010000167.1:2271-6055 GCA_036822295.1 Bdellovibrionales bacterium
TTCCTGGTCCAAAAGGGCACTGAAACCCGCGCACTTGGCTAATAGGCTGTTTTCGTCCCCATTTTGACGGTCCAGGTAGCTCAGCCTGGCCGGGAGCGGCAGCCTGTAGAACGATTCCTTTAATAGACAGCTGCTCGACATAAATCTATAACTACGGAATGGGCTTTTCGGATTTATTTTTTCATCCATACGTCTATTTTTTTGTGATCCCAATCGCAGCTGTCGTTTTCTCAATGATCTGCGCTGCATTTATAGTCAGGCGAACAAATGTTTCTTATCTACGAGCCAAACTTGTAGGATTTTTTATTTATACCGCTTTTGCGGCAGTACCGTTCGCCCTTAACTATCGATTCGTATTGACTGCGCCATTGAATGAATTAGGCGAGTCCGATCGACAAATGGCCGGTTTCTCTCAAATCATTTGGGTTCTGCTCTACTTTTTCTTTTATGTAGTCGTATCAGTGTTGGGGTTTCGTAGTATCAAGAGTGGTCAGCCAGCAGATCAATCTCCAGCGCGTTAATGTGGTGATTAAACCACTACTATCTGAGATAGCCGAAACACGAAGAAGCCGCCGAAGATCCGGGCGGTTTCTTCAGCTTTCCCCACCCCGTCCCCGTGAACGCTCGCGTGAACGAAGGCTTTTGGAGCGCTCAAGCCAAAAAAAAGGGCGACCACCATCCAAAATCGGATGATGATCGCCCTCGGGCCATGCCTCAATTGGCATTGATTGGAAGGTCAAGAGCTTGAGGCTCCGCTATCGTGGCCGGTGCTGCATTCGCAGCTTCCATTTTGGCAACGACTTCAGGCGGGATCTGGATCGCCTCCGCTTGGATTTTTACCTGCTCCTCTTCTTCGCGTTTCTTCTTCTCGGCGGCCTTCCTTGCAAGCCATTCTTTCTTCTGCGCCCCTACGCTCCCATGACTGCACCTAGCAATTTTTGAAATCTCCCTGAAACTTAATCCCGCCTCAAGGAGCTGCTCAATAAGAGCGGAATTTCTCTTACGAGCGCGGCCAATCAACTTCCCCTTGGCGCGAGCGTTGGCAAGGCCGTTGCGCACCCTCTCACTGATTAGATCTCTCTCCAGTTGCGCGATTGCCGAGACGAGAACAAAAACGACGTGGCCAAGACTCGTATTGAGGTCGATCTTCTCGGTCAATGATACGAAATTTGTTTGGTGCTTACGCATCGTCTCTAGGCCCTTGAGCATATGGGAGACAGACCGGGCAAAGCGGGAGAAGGCAAATACCACGACCGAATCTATTTCTCCTGCCTCGACGGACTTCATCATTCGATCTAGCCCTGGGCGGGACGCTTTCGTGCCGGAAATGTTCTCATCACAGAAAAGCTCATAGTTTTCGATCTTGTTTTGCTCGCAAAAAATCCGAAGTGCTCGGACCTGGGCTTCGAGGCCAGTTTTTTGGTCCGCCGTACTGACCCTTGCATACAGGGCTGTGCGCCGCTTCGGGGCGGCGTTTGAAGTAACTTGCATAGATTTTCCTCCGAAAGAATGAAAAAGGCCCGAGGGTTAGTCGGGCCGGATAGAAGCAGTTGAATTTTGAAAGGTTTTTTAGGCCGAACGAGTGAGACCCCAGCGCATAGCGAGGGCCTCAAGAACGGCGACTTGGAAACGCGGGTCCATGCTGAGAGCGGCATCGAAGCAGTTGGAACGAGGCCGGGGCTCGTCCACCCAGATCCCATAGCACCACGTCACCGCCCCTCGGTGGCCGGAGCCAAATCCCATGCGGAAGATTTCGTTCCAATAAATCGTTTCCCGATCCAGGTCGATGAACGGCAACACTCGATCATAGAGATGAGGATCGGCTTTCAGGACGTGAAGGACGGCCCGCATTTGGAGCGAGAGTTTGCGTTCGGGGACGGCGGTCGGTTGAGTGGCGAGGGCTTGTGACATCGGATTCTCCATGGGTAAATGTTAAGGCCCCGAACTATTTCGGAGCCCGAAAGGCGGATTAGCGGGTCAGAAGCCGAGTAAATCTCGAATAGGAGATGATCCCCTTTTCAGATTTTTCAGCGGCAAGACCCATCATGATGAGGGTGCAGGCTTTGAGTTGGCCGATGAGCGCAAGAAGAATTGCGACCTTAATCACCCAGGCGTAGAAGCGAACGAGTTCCATAAAAAACCTCCGTTAGGTTTGTTGGTCTCGTTCTCTGAAATCTGGCGTGTAGCAAGGTTGTAGCAAATCTGTAGCAAAGCTTTGAAATACTCAGAAATAGTCTGAAATATTCGCTTCGTGATTATCTTGCGCTCTCTGTGTTTTTAACTACTTGATGCGACTCTGAATTTTCGTTGTCGCTTACTTTTTGGAACCTAAGATTGGCGGAGAGGGCGGGATTGAAGTCTCAACCCAGCAAGTCCCCGTCCCCACTTAGATTTACGTAACTTCAACAACTTGCCGTGCTTCAAGTTCTGCCACTGTCGTTTCCTGACCGTCAATCAACGAGGACTCGTTCCGTGAGTTGATCAGTTGCCACACCTTTACCGAGCCTCGTACTCGTTCTGGATAACCACATCCATGCACACGGTGTCTTTGTGCGGCGTCATGGTCCAAATTCGACGGCCTGGTCCTCAAAGCCGATGACTCACGGAATTGGATTCCACTAAAGTTAGGGCGTGATCAAAATTCATACTGACGTCGATGCTTGGTGCCGAGCCTACGGGCTCTCGGTGAAGACCGTGGACTGCGGCCAGTGTTCGCATCCGATTACATTGAGCGTGCCGGCTGCCGTAAGAGGCTACCGGGGCTTGGTGGGCGAGGATTGTAGAAACTGCGGAGCGGAGTCAACCAGAGGTGTCTTCCGCCCCGTAGATGCAGATGAGAAGTCCTTCTGGAACTCCGTCGGCGTGCTGACTAGGGCTTCGATTTAGGCTTTTTAGCCCCAAACTTACGAGCCGTTACTCCCGAGGCGAGACAGGTCTTGGCAAGATCCTGAGAGAACATCCCTTTCAGGACGGCCTCTTTGAGATTTGCTTTCCCCGTCGGCCCGGCAACGCCTGCCCACAGATAAATCCCTTCAAGCTCGCCTGACCCTCCGCCTTTTTTACCCAGAGTTTTGCTCCGAGCGAAGAAACGCGGAAACTCTCGCTTTAAGATCTCCAGAGCAACCGCGAACCCGTGGCCGCCATGGTCAATGTCGAGACTCGGTGCCTCGCTATCAACCCAGTCGATCTCGAACTTGATGTCCTTCTTTTCCGGATTCGAGATGTGGCCTTTCAGGCGATGTCCGTCTTCCAGAAACTCCGCCTTCAAGACCGCGAACGCCTCCCAGGTCACGTCTTTGTGACGTCTGCTGTACTGCATGCTCTGGTGAGCCGTGTTCGAGATCCGTTCAAACATTTCCCTCAACCGCTCCGGCTGAAGGACAACTGCCGCTAACATTTTCCTGCTCCTACCCGGACATACCGGGGAATCCATGGATCAAAAAAAGAAGGGAGGCCACCATTGACCTCCCCACTTTCGTTACCGCTCGCGACGGACGCCCTTAAAGGGTCCGCCACTTGTTTTCTGGTCGATGAAACGACCGGTGTCGGTATCACGCTTCGTCCAGTTTCCATTCTTCGGATTCTGAACTTGCGTACGATCCCGCACGGCACCGTTTCGGTGGCCATCTTTCGGTGGATTGGTAGCCATACCTCTGCTCCTTGGCGAACAACGCAGCCAATGCTCGACGTTGCTCGCGAAAAAAGAGTCCCGCTTGACGGGCGAAGAGGCGGCACATAGGATCAGATGTATTCTGGACATCGGAACCGACGGCTGTCACCAGTC
>DAISHW010000168.1:0-6035 GCA_036822295.1 Bdellovibrionales bacterium
CGCGGAGTAAAGGAATTACAAAGGAACGAAGCCGCGCAATTCCCGTTCCGACTCGAAAAGCAGGCTGTAGTGCAGCGGCAAGAACCAGCCGACCGCTTCGGCCAGCACCCGGTGTTGAGCCTGGGGAATTCCGCCCAAAGACTCGGCCGAGAAGACCAAATCCACGGTTTGGAAATCGGGCGACGAGATCGCGACGATCTTGGGGTTCGGGAAGCCTTGCGCGCGCAGGAAATTCTTCAAGACCTCGCGCACGTACCCGGGCAGGTACTTTTGCGTCGGCTCGCCGATCAGCATCTTTTGGCCGTCGATCTCGACACGGCCCGCGGGCGCGGCCTGTTGGGGCGCCGCGAACTTGCCGGTCTCGGCAAAGTTCCAGATCATTCCGTAAGTGAAGATGTAATCCGGCAGCACCTTGTGGGTGTTGACCGCAAGACCCACGCCGCGCGTGTAGAGCCATTCGATGACCTTGGTGACGGGTTCCTGGCCCACGCCGGTCTTGGCGAGCAAGTACGGCCAACCGTCGGGACCTTGTTGGGGCTCCTCTTTGACGAGCTCCACTTTGGTCTGGGCAAAGGCTTCGAGGAAGCGGGCCTCCCAGGCCTCGTCGCGCTGGCTTTCGGGTTTTTGAACGAGCAGATCGAAGGACATGGATCTTGGTTACCCTTCAATTCGCTCTCGGGGCAACGGATTTTCGCCGATAAGGGGTGCTGGGAGACCCCGTATGGCACAAAAACCCAAGAATTTTTCGCAAGCGATCGACGAGCTCGAACGACATGTGGAGGACACGATGGATAAGATTCGCCCGCACCTGGATGACCTGAAAGGCCGCGTGAGCGACGAAGCCCAGAAGGCCAAAGCCGGCGTCGAAGAAAAGGTGCAACAAAACCCGTGGGCCGCCATCGGCGTCGTGGCTTTATTGTTCTTCGTCATCGGTCTGTTGCTCGGCCGCCGTTCGAATCGCTGATTCCGTCATGAACTGGATCGCGCAATTCATTTTGACGTTCTTCGTGGGCCGCGTGAAGGCGCGGTTCATGAGCGAGGCCAAGCGCCGCGGCGTCGTTTTGTATTTGCGCGCTTTGAACGGCACCCGGCGCGGGATCATCTTGGCTTTGCTCGGCGCGATCCTGCTGCAAGCCATGGTGCTGGCCGGGTTCGGCATGATGATCACGGGCGTTTTGCTTTTGGATTATGACTTTGTATTAAGGCTAGAAATTCTTTTCGGCATCTTCGTCGGCATGTTCACCTTGCCGGCGCTCGTCTTGACGGTCGTGTTGTCGGAGCGCGCTTGGTACAAGGCCAGCGGCGCCGAGCGCATGATCGACGATCTGCGCGACAGCGCCTGAGCCATTTTAAAATACGTTGAGCGTGGCGCTAAAGCCGACGTTCGTGTAGTCCGAGCGGATATCGCGCGGCAGGAATTGCACGTTCGGATAAAGGTAGATGTCCCGGGTGACGACGACCCCCACGCCCAACGACTGATACTCTTTCACCCTGAGCATGCGGAAGTTCTGCGCGTCGCCGTATTGATGCTTCCAACGGAACCAGGCGAAGAGCGCGCGGATGGAATAGGTGTCGTTGATGTAGAATTCCGCGGTCGGATGCACGGTCGCCATCCACTCGGTGCGCTTGTCATGCTTGTCGCCGGCGCCTTTGATCGCCATGGCTTTGTTGTCGCCCGCGCCCGTGTCGAAGAAGTTGTACCAAGTCGAAGCCGTCACGCCGATATGCAGGCCGCTTGCAAACGCCTTCATCAAGGTGTAGTCGGTCGCCACCGAAGCGATCTGATCGACGTTCTTGGATTCATCGCTCGTGCCGAACGAACTCAGGATGTTCCAAGTGTTCTGCAGGCCAATGGCCGCGAACGTGCGGTTATAGCCCAGAAACGGATCGCCGACGTTGACCTGGTTTTCGTTGGCGTTGGTGTCGCCGTGAAACGGCGTTTTCGCGCCGAAGCTGACACCCGCGGAAAGGGATTCCCCCTTCGTCGGACGATAACGCGCGCGGAACGAGGCATCCAGACTCGTGTCGGTTTGAGTTTCAGGCAGACCCGATAAATTGGGGCGCTGAATGCCGAAGGGGCGCGAAATCTCCCCGCCCTTGTAGTTCATCGCGGTCGACATCGACCACTTGGACTTCGAGCCGCTGTCGGCGCGGATTTTGGCGTTGGTGATTTCGGTGTCGATATCGCCGTCGACCTTGTTCTTCTTGTCGACCACGCCTTCGATGGTGACTTTGCTTTCTCCGGCCTTTTCGGGGGCCGGCGGCGCGGCGAGGGCCGAGTCCATATATAGGAGACCGGTCAGTAACGTCAGGAACGCTGGAAGCGTACGGAGCACTGGGAACCTCCCCGGAAGTCGTTTGGATGCTTTCATCCTCGATGCTGCTCTATATAAAATCAATCGGACTAGACCCGGAACCTGGACTGGTGGCGAGTTTCCCGTGTCTGAAGCGCTACGACCCTATTGCGCCCACGGGTGTCTAATTTTTTGACAGTCAGGTGTCTTTAAAACCGTCAGGGAGGGGGCACCCTCTTTGCGATGTCTCAGCCCGAGACGGTGACTATGAAACTCATGATGTTCCACATTCTGACTCTGCTCGCGGCCTTGCCCATGATGGCGGGCGCGGACGAGATGGTGTTGCGCGAAGGCTTCCGCCTGCGCAAGACCGCTTCGCAGAATGGCGAGACTCTGCGGGTCACGCGCCAAGAAACGGGCGTGTACGTCATCATGCAATCCGAGGACAAAGAGTGGTTCAAGGTCTGCATCGGCGGATCAAACACCTCGTGTTACGACGGCGACAGCGTTTGGGTGCATCGCACGGGCTTGAAAGAGCCGGCCGCGGGCGATCCCTTGCCGAGCCCCACCGCGGGTTCGACGTTCTACGCCTCGAATGCCGGAGCACCGGTCCGCAATAAGCCCGGCACCCGCGCGCGCGGCGGAAAAATCATCGATACGCTTCCCCTGGGCACCAAGCTGACGTTCATGCAGACGGAAAAAGACCTTGAAGGCGACACTTGGTACCGCGTGAGCTACCGGGATTCAGGGCGCGACCGTCAAGGTTACATATTTGAAGGCCGCGTCCAGCGCGACAATCCGCGCAGTGAGAATGAAGGCGCGGGCATCTGCACGGGGCCTGAGTGCGCCGGCGGGAACGGCACGACGCTCGTGGATTTAGTGACCGCAGGCGAAAGCAAAGGCTACGCGCTCGGTTCGGGATTCAACGCCAAATGCTCGAACTTCATCAACCGCGACGGACTGGGTCCCTGGGGGCGCACGATGATCAGCGCGGTCGACCGCGTGGCGCCGGAATGTTTTTACGACAGCAACGTTTTTCGCGACCTGTGCCCGAACTTCAATCCGAAGCAGGGCAGCGGCATTCGCGCCCTGAACAAATCGCAGAAACAAGCGTTCATCGCGCTGGTTTTCGCGACCATGGGCCAATATGAAGCGACTTGCAGTCCGATGGCGCGCGCTCAAGGCGTCAACGATATCGCCGACGGCATGTTCCAACTCGAGCACTCCGCGCGCCAACGTCGCAAGGCGGGTCGAAACACTCAATGGTGTCACACCCGCGGCAAGACGGACAAGCGCGGCTGGAAGTTCCAGAGCGAATGTTCGGTTTCCATCATCGAAGATACGATTTGTAAGAAAGGCCGCAAAATCACGTCCGGCTCGGGTTACTGGGAAAAACTGCGTGGCAATCGTGCTATAACTAAAAAGATCCGCTCAACCGCCAAAAAATGGGGGCTGTGCTCATGAAGAAATCATTTGGTCTACTCATAGTCGTCGCTCTGCTCGGCGCGCAGGCTCAGGCCTCGCCACTGCGCGATCGCTTCGAAAAAGAAACGGGCTTGCGCGAAGGCACTTATTCCGCGCAAGTCGGATCCAGCGACAGCTGCATGGAGGACGGCGAGCTGCGCATCGAGAATGACGGCAACGGCTTGAAGCTGATGCTCGAAAGCGACGTGCTGGCGGAATCGCTGGGTCTTGGCCAGCAACGCGAGGTCGAAGGCGCCGGTAAAGAAGAGATCCGCATTACGGTGAAGTCGTCCTTCGGTAAGGGTTTTGTGACGAATGACAAGACGCAGATCCTGAACCGCGTGACCTATACGTACAAGACCACCGTGAAGGTGATCGAATCTGGAAAATTCAATTTCACGCGCGTGAACACCGCAAACGGCAAGACCAACCGCTTCGAACACTGCATTTACGAGTTCCGTGATTAGAACAGGTTTTCGACGCGTCGCTTGATTCGCGGCGCGTCTAGTGTCACCCATCAAAGTGATCTAGTTTTCCTAGATCCATGCTCCACACTGGTAATGACGACAACCGATTGCTGCAAATCCTTGTCGGTGACCGATTTGGAGCGACTCCGCTAAATTCTTTGGCCGCGATCCGGGCGGAACGCCGAGAGCGCGCACGCCCCTTGGCCGCATCTTTGGACCTGGGTCCTTCCGACCGGGTGCTCGAGCTGGGTAGCGGCTGTGGATGGGCGGCGCTCGAGCTCGCCCCGCGAGTGGCCGAGTACCACTGCGCGGATGTCCAGGAAGAATTCCTGCGCTTCGCGGGCATGGAACTAAGGGGCGTGGACAACGTCCATATGCATAAGATGGCGTACGGGGATTTTAAAGGCCTTCACAGCCTTGGGATCACCAAGAGCCTGGCCATGGATGTCTTTACGCAGTTCAACCTGCACGATCACGCGATCTACCTGCGCGAGGTGTACGAGCTTCTGCCTGTGGACGGATGGTTCTACTTCAACTATCTGAACGCCGATTTTTTGAACGTACGCACCAACGCGAAGTTTCTGCGCCATAACCGCCTGTTCGCGGAGGACCGCACGCAATTCCCCCTGCTCACCCATTGGACTTCCGCGCGGACGATGCGCGATATCGCGCGCGATATCGGTTTCGCGGTTCAGGCGAGCGAAGAGTCGCCGGAACATTCGTGGATGGTGCTGCGTAAAGCGAGCGGCTCGTGACGGTCGCGGATGCTTATTCGCCCGCGTGGTTGCAAACCGATCGCCCGCAACCGATGTACGACAAGACCGTGCACCGCCTGTACGGCAAAGTGTTCGCCGAGAATCCGGGCGACAATCCCCGATTGGCAGAGGATTTCAAATCCGAGTTTCTGAACTGGCTCGGTGCCGATCGTTTGAATCGGATTTCCGGATATCGCGAAGGCTTCCTCACCGATGTTTGCATCGGCTGCACCCATTACATCGACGATCTGTACCATCGCGTCGGCGGGGACGGCTTGCAGATCTTTTCCGGCGAATACAAATATCATTGGCGCCTAAATCCCGAAATCGCGTACGTGACGCTGGAAACTTTGCGGCCCGGCAAAGAGCTTTTGATCTCGATGCCGTTTGCGGGAATTGGCGACGCGCATCCGCAGATGGGCGCCATTCTTGAGCGTTGCTTGGAACTGGGAATCCCCGCGCATATTGATGCGGCTTGGCTGGGCTGCGCACGGGGCCTTGAATTCGATTTTTCCCATCCCGCGATCGCGAGTTTCGCGGTTTCACTAAGCAAAGCGCTCGGCATCGGCGGCAATCGCATCGGTCTGCGCTTCACGCGCCGGCGCCCGAACGGACCGATCACGATCATGAACGATTTCGGCATGAACTGCCAAAGCCTGATGCACATCGGGATCGCGTTCATGCGCGAATTGGGCGCGAACTACTTCTGGAATAAATATGCCGAAGCCCATGCGCGCGTCTGCCGGGATTTTTCGCTTCAGCCCACCAAAGCGATTCACCTGGCCATGCGCGAAGGTCATCCCGTCGGCATCCGCCCCTTGCTGAGGTACTTGAGTGACCGATAAGCTCGAGCCCTGCATTTTGCCTTGGGTGAATTTCTGCACGACGCCGAGCGGACGCGCGCGGCCTTGTGGATACAGCCAGGACAAAAGCGCCGTGAAAATCAAGGACTCGACCGTCGCCCGCGAGTTCAACGACCCGCTTTACCGCGAGGTGCGCCGCGAATTCATGGCGGGGCGTTGGCCGTCGAACTGCGAACGTTGTCGGCGCATGGA
>DAISHW010000169.1:0-5980 GCA_036822295.1 Bdellovibrionales bacterium
TTGCGAACGCGGTCCCCGCCGATCTTGTCCGCCCAAGCTTTTCCGCCGCCCCAACCCGTGGTGAGCCCGATGCGTTTTTGCCAAAATGAAAAACAAGCTTCGGGCGTGGCGAAGCGAAAATCGAAACGCGCGAGCCACTCCATCCCCCCGCCGAGCGAATCGCCTTCGATCCGCGCGAGCTTCGGAACCGGCCACCGGCCGAAGCGATCCAGGATCTTCGCGATCTCGCGATTGATTTTCAGACCCGGCGCGCGGCCTTTGAGTTTCTTGTAGTCGGAAAGATTCCCGCCCGAACAAAACAGGCGCGGATGCGCGCTCGCCACCACGACCGGCTTTCTCAAATTTTCATATTCCTTGCGAACGGCGTCGAGCTCGCGCGCGGCCTGTAGCGAAAACGCGTTGGACGATCGCGGCGCGTGGAATTTCAATAGCAGGTGGCTTTTGCGGTCTTGAACTTCGAAAAGGGTCATAGACCCGGAGTCTACACCTTGTCGAGCAGGTTGCGGTAGATGTCTGTGCTGCGCATGAACTTCACGCCCAAACCGTACCCGCCCGCCGCATGACCTTTATGCGTGGTCCATACGACCCGGCCGTGCACGTTGTGCTCGCGGCTCACGTCGGCCAAGTGCACCTTCAAGCGCAGAAGATCGCCCACATTGACCATGGGTTTTTTAGGCAGTTCGAAGTACGCGCCCCCGCGCGACAGATTGAACATATGGGTCTCGTACTTTTCGCCAGAGATGAAGGTTTCCAGCGTCGCCATCAGATTCGTGCGGTAGCGGCGGAAAATCTGCTGCGGCACCTCTTTGGTGATCATCAATTTGCGCGCCAGACCTTTCAGAGTCTTGAGTTCGAACGGGCGCTCCAAGAAGAATATCTTGTGACGTTCGTGCAGCTCTTCGATATCGATGTTTCCGACCGCGTCGGTCAGCATCAGGATCGGCGACGCAAACCCCGTCTTGCGCAGGCGCTGCGCATAGACGATGTCTTGCGAGGCCAAATTGCCCGTTTGCAACAACAGCAAATGAACGCTTTTGGCTTTCAGCGCGCCTTCGACCTCTTTTTGGTCCAGCGACATCATCACGTTGTAGGGCAACTCGGTTTCCATGTAGTTCTTAAGGAACCGGGCATCAGCGATCGACTTGCAGCAGATAAGCACGCGTTGCATTTAATAATTCCCCCACACATTAGACTCATCGGCACTGGACCTTCGTCCGTTGAATGTATCCGAAAGTGTATAGTCGCCGAGCACGGGAGCGCCTCATTTTAAGGCATATGCATATTTCAATTGTGAAGATTGAGACCCTGGGCCAACCAGCCTGCGCCGAAAGCCACTAGCGTTTTTCAGGGCTGACCCAGGTCAGCCCTTCTTTACCGGTCCACTGCCCGCGCGGGCGGTAGATGCGGTTCTTCGAGTACTGTTCGAAAATATGCGCCAGCCATCCGCTCACGCGGCTGACGGCGAAGATCGGCGTGTAGATGTCGATCGGAATGCCCATGCTGTAGTACACGGTCGCCGAATAGAAGTCGACGTTCGGAAGCAGACCCTTCTCGCCTTGCATGACGTCGTCGATCTCTTTCGACATCTGATACCAATGCGCCTCGCCGCGCTGCTTGGTGATCTTCTCGCTGAGCTGCGAAAGGACCTTGGCGCGCGGATCGCCGTTTTTGTACACGCGGTGACCGAAGCCCATGACCTTTTGTTTACCGGCCAGAGCTTCTTTGATCCACTCGCGCGCGGCATCGAGCGAGCCGATCTCTTTGAGCATCAACATCACCTGCTCGTTGGCGCCGCCGTGGAGCGGACCTTTGAGCGCCGAAATCGCGCTCGTCACGGCCGAGTAGATGTCGCTGAGCGAGCTGGCGGTCACGCGCGAAGCGAAAGCCGAGCAATTCAGTTCGTGATCGGCGTGCAGGATCAAACAGGTGTCGAAATCTTTGGCCAAACCGGCTTCCGGCTCCTCGCCTTTCAGCATGTACATGAAGTTCCAGGCGATGCTCTTTTCGGGTTTCGGCGCGACGTACGGTTTGCCGTTACGGGTGCGGTCGAAAAGCGTGACCAGCGTGCCCATCTTGGCGGTCAGGCGGAGCGCCACCCGTTTTTGCGCGGCCGCGTCCGTGCTCTGCGCTTCGTCGTCCCAAAGGGCCAACATCGAAACCGCGGTGCGCAGCCAAGCCATCGGGTGAACGCTCTTGCAAGGAATCGCCTGCAGCATCTTCACCTGGTCGGGAGTCAGCGCCATGTTCGCGCCGATCTCTTTGCGGAAAGCCGCGAGTTCCTCGGCCTTGGGCAATCGCCCCTCCCACAACAAGTAAACCGTTTCTTCGAAGTTCGAGTTCGCCGCCAAATCTTCGATCGTGTAACCGCGATAGTTCAGCGTCGCGCCGACGATGAACGAGATGCCGGTCGTGCACGCGACGACGCCTTCAAGACCCTTATCAACCGCTCCGCTGTAGACTTGAACTTCTGCTGCCATGGGGAATCCTTTCGACTGGAACTTTGATGGTAATCCAGGGCGGCGGATTCGTCCAGAACCGAGCTTAGCTCTTGGCCAATTTGATGACCTTGTCTTTCACTTCGGTGACGACCAGGGTCTGGTCGCGAATCGGCTCGAGACCCTTCGAGAATTTCTGCACCTCGAACAGGATGTGATTGCGCAGCTCGTGCACGCCGCGCTTGGGTCCAGTCAAGAAACTGCGAGTCACGCGCTCCATTCCGTAGGGTTCGCCTTCGGGACTGCGCGCCTCTATGACGCCGCGGGTGCAGAGCACCAATCGATCGCGCGGATTCAGGAACAGCGAGCTGGATTGCGCGGGGGCTTGAAATCCACTCCCCAGCGGCCCCACACTTGAGTCCAGCGCGCGCACCTCGCCGGTTGAGAAATTCTGATGGAGGGCGATCGTGTTACCGGCCCGCACGTAGCGCATCTCGAAATTCCGGCGATCGACGAGCGAATAAAAAATATCGGCCTGATCCTCGGGTGTCAGACTCTGGTCGAGTTGCTGATTCATCTCTTGGAGCACGACGTGCGGATCCGATCCCCGCCGCGCTTCGATTTGTCCCGTCATTTTCAGGAGCACGCCCAACAGCAGCGCGGACATCGCGTGACCGCTCGCGCTCGACACGATGATGCCGAAACGGAAGCGATCGTCATGTTCGAAAATATCGAAGTAATCGCCGCCCGACACCGAACTCGGAACGAACTTGGTCGAGAATTCAAAACCCGCGATATGCGGGAATTCGGTCGGCACGAGCGCCTTTTGGATGACATGCGCGAGTTTGAGTTCGGTGTGCAGTTGCGCGATGAGCTTTTCAAGGCGCTGATTGGCTTTGCCGAGCTCTTCGCGAAAGCGCTTCAGATCGGCCTGCCGCTCCTTAACTTCCTGTTCAAGTTCCGCCACCCGCTCGCGTAGATTTTGATCGTCGCTTTTGCCACCCATCCTCCACATGTTGACACCACGACATAGGATGTCAAAACTCGGGGCGCCGCGCCGCATCTTCTAGTTGAAGAAAATTCAGAGCTTCGGTTAACTGGCTCCGTATGACTTTTGAGACCCGATTCACGTGGGAAAAGCTCGTTATGGAGCTGAAACTCCTGCGCAATGAAGACTTTGGCAGTCTGGCCGCGTTGAGTGTCGGAGTGAACTCCGTGCTCTGGCCCAAAGAGGGTGTCGAGAGCTGCTTTCGCCAGATCCAGTTCTTGGGTTTCGAGGTTTTAAAGAACTGCGAGAACCTGAACGAGGCCGAACGCTGGGAGGCTTTGCGTTCTTACATTTTTGAAGATCGCGGCTTTCAGCTGTCGAGCGCGCGGCGCAAGAGCGTTCCCGAAAAAGAAATCCTGATGAAGTGCGTGCTCGACGAGCGCGTCGGCCATCCCCTGCCGATCGTGTTCTTGCTCTTGCACCTGGCGCAATTTTTGGATTTGCCGATGGGTTTGATTCAGGCGCGGCATCACTTTTTGCTCAAGTGGGTGCGTTCCGGAAAAACATATTACCTGGATTTGTACAACGAGGGCCGCGCGCTGACGGACGAAGAGTTGATTCAGGTGTTGAACCGCTCGATCGCCAATCTGGAGGTTTGGAGCGCGAAGCAATTGATGATTCAGTACCTTGAACTGCTCGTGCAGTCCTTTGAGAACGCGCAGGATTTGCCGCAGCTGCATGTGGTTTACAATTTACTGCTGAATATCGACGACTCGAACACGGCGGTGTTGGGCCAGCGGGCGCTTCTGCGACAAAAATTGGGTTTTACCCGCGAGGCTTTGAGCGATTTGAAACGTTATTTCTCTTTTGTCGAGAAGACGCAATCGCCGCCGGAATTGCAACAGGCTTGGTTGGAGTTGGAAGCGGCTCCAGAGCCGCCATCGCGCATGCCCACCGATGTCCTGCATTAGTGCCAGCCAGATCCGGCGAGCTCCGGGGTTCGAATCCCGGAAGTTTTATTTCATATAGACGTCATACCGGACGCTCTGACCCTTGAAAGAATGCGTCGGCGCGCGCAAGACCGCGCGCGTTTTGAGCGGACGCTTCACCACCGCCCGCTGGCGCGCGACTTGAATCGCGAGTTCGAGCAGCTTCTCTTCCTCGCCCGGCACCACCGGCGGCAAAAGCGCTTGCAGGAGCTGCATCTCTTTCGGGCTTTTCGCGCTCTTTTTAGGCTTATCGAACATCGGATCGATGTAGATCACGTCGGGCGCGTCGGCGGGCGCGAGTTTCTCAAGCCACTCGAGCGCGTCGGCTTGCACCACGCGGATATGCTTGAGCTTCGAGCGAAGCAATTCATCCTCGGCCGCGCGCTTCAACCCGTCTTGTAACACCCGCGCGACTTCCGGCGAGCGCTCGAGCGCCGTCACGTCACAGCCGAGCGTCTGCGCCATCACCGCATCCTGTCCGAAGCCGGCGGTCGCGTCGACGAGCTTGAGCGGCTGCCCCATCGCGCCGAGCGCGCGCCGAAAGATATGATTGCGCGGCAGCCCCTTTTGAAAGCGCGCGCGCCAGCTGACGGATTGGAAGTCGACAAAATAAGGTTTACCGAGCTTGGTTTCCTGGAACGCCAAACCCACGCCCGCGGTCGTCTCGATCAGCTTTACAGCCACATCACTCCCAACGCCAAAATCCACCACAGCGTCCAGGACAGGTGCGACGCCAGAGCCCAACGCGATGAATGTATCAGAGTCGAGGATAACGGAGAGGCCGCGCGCAGAATACGTTGCAACGTCAAAATTAACGGAATGCTGACCAAAGGCGCGAGCACGAAGAAGATCAGCGGCAAACGCAACGCGAGCGCGACCAAAGGCTGCAAAACCAACAGCACCGCCCCCTCGGCCAAGCATATCCAGCGCGCGCGATCGAAGTTCTGGTACCCCAAAAATGTTTTTGCCGACTCCGGGCTCGCGCGGAAAAGATTCTCGAATTGGCGAACTTGAAACACCCACACCGTAAGGGCGCCGAAGGCGAAACCCAAGAGCACGTCGAAAAGATGAGCTTCACCGCTGCTGGCGAGAGCCACTCCGACCGTCAGCAAAGGCCCGAACAAAAGCAAAAGCGCCAAGTCCACCAGGGCGTAACGCGTGCCGAACTCGCGCACGACGATCGCAAGAGCCAGCGCCGCCAGCCCGCACACGCCAAGGATCCGCAGCGGCGATTGGATCGCGGCGACCGTTCCGAAAATCAAAGCCAGCGTGAAATTCACCCAAGCCCAGCGCTTCATCTCGATGGCCGGCACCCACCCCTTTTGAATGACCTGTGAGCCGCGCTGGCGATTCTGCCGGTCCCAACCATGCACGTGATCTTGCACGTCGTTGAACAAGAAGACCGCCGTGTGCAAAAAGAAAATTCCCACCAGCGCGAACCACGACGGCAGCTCGGGCCAAAATCCGCGATGGACCGGATGCGAAAGCCAGGCGGCGAACGCGGGCCCGAGCGTCAGGGGCAAAAGCTCCGGCCGGGTCGAACGCAGATAAACCCACCCCCAGGACGG
>DAISHW010000170.1:0-3221 GCA_036822295.1 Bdellovibrionales bacterium
CGTTTTCAGCATGTACAGGATCTTGGCGCCGAAATCCTCTTTGCGATCGGATCTGTAATTCTGCAGGAAGCGAAAGACCACTTTGGGCCCCTGATTGAAGATCTGGACGTCCCTTAGGCCGATCTCGATGAACGAGTAACGATCGCCCAAACCCTTTTTGAACTCGCGCCACTGCGTCTTGTTCATGCCGGCCGAGGAGAAACGCTCGGAATATTGCGCCATGTATTTGTCGAGATCTTTCCCCGCCCAAGTCGTGCGCCACGCTTCCAACTGCGCCGCGAATTTCTCGCGCGCGGCCGTCCATTCGCGCTCCCCTAAGTACTCCACCGCGTTCACCACGACGATCGGGGTGCGTTTGAGTTCGATGAATTTACCCAGATCTTCGATCACGGAATTGCGCACGACCACGCAGCCGCGCGAACCGCGCAGCAAGGATTTGGTGTCGGGAATCGCGTGCAGCCAAATGCCGGTGCCGGTTTTTTTCTCCAGCCGGTCGAAGTAATTCGGGTAATCCATCGTGAAGATGCGCACGCCGTACTGATTGAAGTCGACCTTGCGGCCGTCCATCTTGGTCTGGAAAAAATAAATGCCTTCGGGAGTTTTGTAGTCGCCCTCGGTGAACTTGTCGCCCTCTTGGCGGCCGAAATCCGCGGGCCAGGCGCCGATCAGTTTCAGACGCCCTTCGTTATTCTGCCAAACGGTCAGGGTGCGCGACTTCTTGTCCATTAAAAACGCGTAGGGCGAAAACGCGCCTGAATCCGACGTCAGCGACAGCAGCGCGTGCGGAAGCTTTCCCTCGGGCGGCGTTTGCGCGATGGGGTCGGCTTTTTCGACAGTTTTCGAAACTTCTCCGTCAGCTCGCGCGTGCCATGTCACAAATTGAGTCACGCAAACCGTGAGCGCGAGGGCCAGAGAGCAAAAGAAACGATTCGATTTCATATGCAGTATCGACTCTAGCACAAGACTTTAGCCTATGGTCAATTCTCCGATAAGGTTTAAGGAAGGATCTAGTCAAATGGCCGATAACAGTCAGGCGAAACCCAAAAAAGACATGGGCAAGATTTTAGGTTTCGCCTTCATCGGCCTTAACCTGGCGACGTTGGGCGCGGGCGCTTACCTTGTCTATGCCTCTACATTGGGCGTGCAGGCCAAAGAGCTTTCCAACGCGCAAGCCGAGCGCGAACTCGCCACGTTCGAAGATTCGCTGCGCGGCGATCCCGTTTTATACACGATGACCCCGTTCAACACCAACCTCGACGGCGTGCCCCGCAGACTGATCCGCCTGGAGCTTAGTCTGGAAATGATGGATGAAGAGGGCTTCGAAGAGGTGATCGGCATCACTCCCCAGGCGCGCGACTCGATCATGCGCATCCTGAACGGCAAAACGTACGAGGATGTCGAGACCGTGCAGGGCAAATTGCAGCTTAAAAATCAAATCGTCGCCGATCTGAACGGCTCGCTCAAAAAAGGCGTCGTTAAAAACGTCTATTTCAACGAACTCGTCGTCCAATAGTCCACACACAGGTTGACCGCGCACCCCGCGCCTCGCGAGAATCTTATATCGCGCGGAGGTTTTCATGCGTTATTTCCTGATTCTTGCCCTGTGCTTTCAGGGTTGGGCGGCCGCGGCCGTCACGTCCGAGGAGTTGGAAAAGGCCATCCAGCTCAAAGTCGAAAAATACGAGCTCAAAAACGGACTGACGGTGATTTTGCATCCCGACAATTCCATCCCTTCGGTCAGCGTGCACAGCTGGTTTCGCGTGGGCTCGAAAGACGAGTGGCCGGGGCGCACGGGCCTTGCGCATTTCTTCGAACACATGATGTTCAAGGGCACCAAGAAATATCCGAAAGACACTTGGGGAAAATTCCTGAACGGCAAAGGCGCCGACATGAACGCCTTCACGTCGGTGGATTACACGGGCTACTTCATCAACGCGCCCAGCGCGCAGCTCGAACTCCTGCTCGACATCGAGTCGGACCGCATGCGCCATCTTTTGCTCGATCCGAAAGAGGTGGCCAGCGAGCGCGAGGTCGTCAAAGAAGAGCGCCGCATGCGTTACGAGGACAACATCGACGGCAGCATCCGCGAAAAGATGGCGCCCCTGATGTTTGAGAGCTTGCCGTACAAATGGCTGCCCATCGGTTCGATGGACGATCTGAACGCCGCTTCGATGGACGACATGCACAAGTTCTACAAGGCGTTCTACAGCCCGAACAACGCGGTGTTGACGGTCGCGGGAGCCTTCGACGTCGAGACAACCAAAAAGCTGATCGACAAATATTACGCGGGTCTTCCGCGCGAGCAGATCACGCGCCCGCGGACCACGCCCGAAAAAGAACAGACGAAAGAGCGCAAAGCCACGATCGAGCGCGAGGCGCAGGCGCCGACCGTCGCCGTCGGTTACCGCACGGTCGATCTGAAAAGCGACGATCATTACGCCCTTGATCTCTTGTCGATCCTGCTCGGTCAGGGGCAGTCCAGCCGTTTGTACCGCGAACTCGTCCACAAAGACGAAATCGCGCTGAACACGTACGCCGCGTCGTGGGGCCAGACGCTCGACGGCCAGTTCTCTGTGCACGTGACGCTCAAGCCGGGCATCGCGCCGGATCGCGCGCTCACGATGGTGGAGAAGGAAGTTCGGCGTTTCCGCGATACGCCGGTCACGCAAAAGGAGCTCGACAAAGCGCGCAACCTTTTCCTGAAGGACTACGTCGACGGGCTCAAAAAAGTTTCGGGCCGCGCGCGCACGCTGGCGATGTACGAAACCGTGCTCGGCGACTACAAGCGCGTTTTCACCGATCTGACGCATTACCAGAAAGTCACCGCGGCCGACGTTCAGCGCGTGGCCAAGAAATACTTGAAACCTGAGCGCCGCAACACCGTGGTCGTCATGCCCAAGAAAGCCGGAGGTCGTTCATGATTCGCCATCTTATTTTCCTTGCTCTCGGGCTCGCGCTCGCGGGCTGCGCCTCGAAAAGCAAAGACGGGTCCGCCAAAACGCAGGAATTCCAAATCCGTCAATTCGAACCGCAGACTTTGCCGAACGGTTTGAAGATCATGTGGATCGCGGACAATTCGCTCCCGTATCTGGGGATGCAGATGCTGGTCAAATCGGGCAGCGGACAGGATCCGGTCGGCAAAGAGGGCTTGAGCGGCATGACCGCGGCGCTTTTGTCGAAGGGCACCAAGCGCCGTTCGGCCACGCGAATCTCGGATGACT
>DAISHW010000170.1:3231-5974 GCA_036822295.1 Bdellovibrionales bacterium
AGCAAATCGGCAGCGATTTCTCGGTCGGGGTGGAGCCGGATTACACGACGATCGGAATTTCGTCGTTGTCCTTCAATCGCGATCAGATGCTTAAGGAGTTCACAGAAATCCTGACGACGCCGACATTCCCGAGCGCCGAGATCCAGCGCCAGCGCGCCCTGGCCCTTGCCGGTCTGGCGAAGCTCGCGGATCGCCCCGAGCAATTCAGCGAATATTTGTTCCCGACCTTTATGTTCGGCAAACATCCGTACGGTCACGAGGCCTCGGGCACCCCGCGCTCCATCAAAGCGTTCACGCGCGAAGACATCGTGAAGTTCTACGCAGAGAAGTTCACGCCGTCGAACTCGGTGCTCGCGATCGTCGGCCAATACGACGACGCCTGGAAGAAGAAGGTCGTTGAGGAACTGTCAAAATGGAAGGGCCCCGCGGTCACGCCGCCGAAGTTCCCCGACTTCCCCGCCTGGAAGGGCACGGAGCTCTTGCTGGTCGATCGGACCGACTTGAATCAAGCGCAGATTCAAATCGGCTTCAAAGGCGTGCCCCGCAATATTCCGGAGTACATGGAAATGCGCGCCGCCTTGAAAATCCTGGGTGAATCTTTCGGCAGCCGTCTATTCGAGGAGATCCGCGAGAAACGCGGCCTGACCTATCATATCCGCGCCTGGTTCGATCCGCGCCTGACCCCGGGACCGATGGGCATTTACACCTTCACGCGCACCGATAAGATCGGCGAGACGGTCGAAGAGACCCTTCGCATCTACCGCGATTTCGTGGCCAACGGCGTGACCCAGGACGAAGTCCGCGACGTGAAGGCGCTGATGCGCGGCCAGTTCCCGCGCACGTTCGAAACGCCGGAGTCGCTCGCGCAACAGCTCTTGCTGCTCGATCTGTACGGGGTGTCGCCGACTTATCTGACGAACTATTTGAAGAATCTCGATGCGATGACGCGTGAATCGATCAACGCCGGCATTCGCAAGTACTTCGATCCGACCAATCTTAAGATCCTGGTGTACGCGCCCCGTGACAAGGCCGAGCCGACTTTGCGGAAACTCGGCAAAGTCGAAGTGCGCGGTTACAAAGAATTCTTACAGTAGATCAGTGATCGAGCGGGAAGCGCTTGGGCGCTTCCACGGCTTTCGCCGCGGCCGCCGGAACCTCGGCGGTCGATTCCTGAACGGCGCGTGGATCTGATCGATCGACGTGCGCATCGCCGCGTTCTCTTCGCGCAGCTCGCGCAATTCCTCGCGCAAATGCGACATCTTCAAGAACCACGTGATCACTTCGCGGAAAGACAACAGGAAGAAGACGGCCGCGACCGCGGCGGCGATCCACAACGATTCCGTGGTCAAACCCCACGCGTCGATGCGCGTGCGCAGATTTTGTAGCGCTTCCAGAACGAATTGCAGATTCATGAGGGACCTATTTTGTACGAGGTTTAGCGGATTTGGAAGGGGAAATCTTTTTACGTTTGCCCAATATGAAGACGGCGAGCGCGGCCAACGCCGCGCCGAGCACGATCATGATCAGCATCATGTTCTTCGGGTGCTTGGGTTCCGGCGGCGGCATCATATCGCCCATGTCGACGTTTCCGCCTTGCGGAGCGATGCCGATCACATCGGAGTTCGCGCCGCCCTGATTTTTCGGGAAGAGCAACTCTTGGCTCGCCACGATCTTCAGCGTCTTCATCGCGCGATCGAAGACGGGATTGTAAACCTGGTAGCGCCCGTTTTGCGCCGAGAAGCTGACCAGAATCGCCAGCTGCGCCTTCACCGTGGCCAGGTACAGCGTGTAGAAATCTTGAATCTCGCTGCCCAGGTGCTGCGCCTGGATCCACTGGTGGCCGGCCAGGCTGCGCGGTTGCGCGTACATCACTTTCGACGGCATCGGCGTTCCCACTTTGGTGGCGATGGCTTTGGGTTTCTTAAGGTAGTTCTGGAAGCTGCCTAAATTGTCTTCCGGGCCCGCGACCTTGGCGGCGATGATGATAACCGCTTCCCGGGCCGCGACGGTGTTCTTGGGCGTGCAGGTCCAGGCCACGCCCTCTTGCAGGCAGTTCCAATCGTCGGGCACGTCGAACGAAACGTAGGAGTTCTGAAACGTCTTCGCGTTCACTCCGGCGCAAAACAAAAATAAGGCGAGCCCACTCAATCGCTTCATTTTTTTGGCGTCGGCCGCTTGGCGGCGGGCTTGGGTTTACCGTTCGACTTTTTATAGAAGTAAAAGCCGACGGCGCCGACGATCAGAGGCAGCAGAAGCAGATTGATGTAGAGTTCGTTCTTCTTGGACTTTCCGCCCTCGGCGGGCAGACCTTCCGTTTCAAAGCTGGGGATGTTCTGACCGATCGGCGCGCCGATGGTTTCGGAGCCGCGGCGGTTGTCCAGTCCCCCGCGCTCGCCCAGAGTGTCTTTGGTGGCGACCACGCGGAGCGAATCGACCGCGCGAATGAAATCGGCGCTGTACTTGGTGTAATGTTGATTGTGGGCGCTGAAGGTCACGAGAATCGCGATGCGATCCTTGATCGTCGCCAAATAGCGCGTGAAGTAGGGGCCGACTTCGCTTCCGCGATGCATGCCGTCCACCCAGAGTTGATTGGCGATCATGCGCTCTTTCACGTGAATGATCTGCGATTTCAAAGGCGCGCCCCCGCGGCCCGACAGAGTGCGCGGCGATTGCAAGTGCGCCATGTAGGCGGGCAACGTGTCGGTCGGTCCCGCTTCTTTCGCGGTCAGAATGATGATCGCTT
>DAISHW010000171.1:0-5971 GCA_036822295.1 Bdellovibrionales bacterium
CCGGCGCGACCGGCGGCACCGCTTCGATCGGTCGATTGTTTTCAGGATTGAAGAGCTGCGGGTACACGATCACGATCAATCCGAACACGATGACCATGACGATCGCGACGCGGACCAGGGTTTTGTGGGACATTGGAACGGTCTCCTTTGGCGCCAAAGCGCTCGATATATTGACAACGACGACATAGGTCCTCGACCAGATGGCGCTTGCGGAATCCGTCGAGCATCGCTTGAGCTCTGGGGCCGTTCAAAATCCGCTCGAGCGGCTGGTCTATCAAACGACCGAGGGGAATCGATCCCTCTTTATCCAGACAGCATGGAACCACCGTGCCGTCCACCAAGATGCCGAAGTGCGAGCTCAAACCGTGACAACGACCCCGCTCCCCCAGCACCGGCAGCGCAAGATCGGGCCAAACGAACTCGGTGTCAAAATGCAAATACAAACGGCCCACAAGACGGTGGCTTTTTTTCTTGAGCACGTCGACGGAGGTCGGCACGGGAACTCCGAAACGTTCGCCCACGCGACGGAGTATGTCCAAATTTGTCGCGCGCTGACCGCGAATCTCCCGCAGATTCCAAAGTCTGTAATTCAAGTAGAGTTCGGGCCGTTCTTCGAGCGCGCGCTCCGTGTACGCGAATATTTTTTCCAAATACTCCGCCGGGTCGCGATCGGGAAAATTGTCGGGAAAACTGTGCAGCGAAAAATTCACCTGCCGGAACGCCGGGTGCAGCAAAAGAGCGACTTGCTTTTCACGCAGCAACACCCCGTTGGTCACCAAGAAAAGCCGCGCCCGCGCCGCATGCGCGATTTCGACGAACTCTTGAAGGCGCGGGTGCACCAGCGGATCGCCCATCAGATGAAGCGCGACTTGTTCCGCGATCGGCGCGACCTGCCGGATGGCCGAGCGAAACAGCTCCAGGTCCATCAGCTTATGTTCGCGCACGACCGCGGGACAAAAACCGCATTTCAAATTGCAGACGTTACTGATCTCGATATGAACTTTCGCGTAGCGCTTCACTCCGGGGACTGTAGCACGTGTCGCCAGCCGAGGCGAAAAGAGTTAGCTGGTCAGGGCGGCGATCGCGAAGACCGCGCCCCCCGCCAGGAAGCTGTACAAGAACGCGCGCTTTAAGAAAGGCGAGGAGAAGGCGAGTAAGGTTCCGCCCATGAACAAGACGAGCAGCGCCATCGCCAGGCCCGCGGCGACCAGCTTGAAAGGCCATCCGCCTTTTGCCTTGTGCAATTGCACGAAGAAGCGATGGGCGTCGGTTTTTTTAATCGAGGCGTTGTACCGGCCCGCGACCGCCGCAGGCTCCAGGCTGAATTCGTAATTCACGCCGCTCCAGTCGAAGGACCAAGAAGTACCGACTTTGCGCATGCCGGGGCCGCCGCTGGGGAGGGGCGCGTTGTTCTCGGCCAAAACGCGCCGGGCGGTTTCTTCAAGCTCGGACAAAGTCGGCTCGGCCGGCAAGTCCAGAGACAAAGACAGCTTCTCGGTGTCGTAGCCGCCGCGCACGCCGTACGTGTACAAGCCGCCGGTCACCGCGAACATCACGCCCGTCACCAAGAAAAAACCCGCGGTCATCACGTGAACGTTCACCAGAAGTTGTCGGTATTGCAAAAGCCAAGATCTTGGTCGCATCCGGGCGAAGTACCAAAGCTTCAATTTATCGTCAAGAAGGGGGATCCGCTTAACAAACGTTTCGTAGGAATTAAAGACTTCGCCGATGGGGGCGTCGCGCGAAGCGTTTCAAATGGTACAGAGCGATCGGCGCCAGATCGGAGCGGAACTCGTCGCTCAATTCTTTCACCCCGCGTGGGTAGTGGCGCATGGCGATCGCGATGTGCGTGTCTTCGCGGGGAAGTTCACGCTTCGCCTCCCCAAACGCCAGGGAAATATGACCCGTGCGGTGCGCGGAACCGCATTCAATGGGCATATAGTCTGGCTCTGGCTTTGCAAAAGACCACGAATGGAGAGTCACGGCGCTCATGACTGTGACATAAAATTTTGGAGGTCTTGTATGCATCCGCAAAGATTCGCCCTGATTGGCGGGCTGGTCATGCTTCTCGTCGGACTCGCGGCGTTCGTGCCGGCGCTGTCGTGGAATTCCGAGACGCTGCCGCCTTTGATCAATGAAACGAGTTACGGCTTGTTCCTTGGTCTGTTTCCGATGAACGTCGTCAACAAGGTGGCGATGGTGCTGTTCGGGCTCGGCGGGATTTTCGCGTGGTCGCGCAAAGGCACGGAACTGCCGGCCTCGGTCCGTTATTCGCGGGTGGTGCTGTTCGTGATGGGCGCCTTGGCGATTTTGGGTCTGATTCCGGCGACCAACACTTTGTTCGGTTACTGGCCTCTGTTCGGGAATGAAGTTTACGCGCACGCGGCTTTCGCGTTGCTTGGCGCCTACTTCGGTTACGCCCTTTCGGCCAAAGTTCCGGAAGATCGCACGGGCCGGCATTTGCCCCGGGAAAGCCTGGCTCGCTAAGGCTGTCGACTGACTTGACGCGACCCGGATTTCCAACTTGTATGTGGTATGTCGGCAATGCGTCCTGACACGAAAATGGTTTCTTCCGTCGGCACGGCCGCGGATATTTTGTTCTCGCGTTTTCCTAAGGGGGTGAGGCTCGCGGCCCCGCTTGGTTTGGGTAAGCCGTGCTTCTTGCTCAACGAGATCTATGATCGCGCCGCTCGCGACGCCGGATTCGAATTGGAAATCTACACGGCCTTGTCTTTGACCCCGCCGAACGTGAGCGGGGAGCTGGGCCGTCGGTTCTTCGAGCCGTTCCGCAAGCGGCATTTTGGCGACGATTATCCGGTGCTGAAATACGCGATCGCCTCGACCCGCGATCAGTTGCCCCCGAATATCCGCGTGCACGAGTTCTACATGCAATCGGGAACGGCGCTGAAGTCGCGACGGTTGCAAGCGGACTATCAGAGCGTGAACTACACGCACGTGCCGCTCAGTGTTTTGAATTCGGGCGTCCAGGCTTTGGTTCAAATGGTGGCTAAGCGGGGCGGGCGTTACTCATTGAGCTGCAATCCCGATTTGACCTTCGATGTCGACGATCTTTACCGCGCGAGCGGCCGTCCGCTCTTCAAAATCGCGATGGTGCATCCCGATCTGCCGTATTTGGAGGGCGAAAGCGAGGTCGGCGCCGATTTCTTCGATGTCGTTGTCGACGCCGGCCGCGACGGTCGTCATGAACTGTTCGCGCTTCCGCACGAACCGATTTCAGACGCCGATCATATGATCGGATTGTATTCGAGTTCGCTGGTGGTCGACGGCGGTACGATCCAAGTGGGTATCGGTTCGTTGTCCGAAGCGATCGGGGCGGCGTTGGTTCTGCGGCAAGGCGACAACGTGAAGTACGCGGCGCTGGTTCGCAAGCTCGGATCCCTGGGCGCGATTCCAACTACGGTCACGCCGGTCACGAACGCGTTCACCGCGGGACTTTACGGGCTGAGCGAAATGGTCACGGACGTGTTCATGCACTTGCGTCGCGCCGGCGTTCTGAAACGCGAGGTGATCGACGAAGTCAGCGGCAACCGCACCTTTTTGCATGGCGCGTTTTACTTGGGCTCAAAAGAATTCTATGAGTGGCTCAGAAAGTTGCCCGCGCCCGAGATGAAGGGCATTCGCATGACCCGGGTCTCGAAGGTGAACGACCTTTACGATCCGAACGAGGTTCTGCTCCGGCGCCAGCGGGTGGGCGCGCGTTTCTTCAACACCAGCATGCAGATGTCATTGCTCGGCGAGGCGATGAGCGACACTCTTCCGGACGGCAAAGTGGTCAGCGGCATTGGCGGGCAATACAATTTCGTGGCGATGTCCCAAGAGCTGAACGGCGCGCGCGGCATCTTGATGCTTAGGAGCACTTACTTGGCCGAAGGCGGCGAGCGTTCGAACATCGTCTGGACGCCCGGCCACGTTTCAATCCCGCGGCACTTGCGCGACATTGTCGTCACCGAGTATGGAATCGCCGATCTGCGCGGTCGCTCGGATGAGGAAACGATCAAGGGACTGCTCGCGATCACCGATTCGCGTTTTCAAGCCGAGCTGCTCGACCGGGCCAAGCGCGCCGGTAAAATCACGCTCGACTATCGAATCCCGGCGGAACAGTCCCGCAATACGCCGGAGCGATTGTTCGAGTTCTGCAACGCGCATCGCGATCATTTCCGTCCGTTTCCGTTCGGCAGTGACTTTACCGAGGCGGAAGAACGTCTGGCGTTGACGCTGCAAAAAATCAAAGCCGATGCGAAGACATCCAAGCTCAAAGTCATGTGGAACGCGCTCCGCGCGGGCGGGGGCGGCGGCTTTGGGGAGGAGCTCCAGCGCATGGAACTATTGAAGGCGGGCTCCATTTCGGAGCGACTGAATCGGCGAATTCTCAGGGCTTATTTGAAAAATCAAGTTTGATCGTCGCCGATGATTTTGGCGGCGTTGGTTTCGTCGATCTCGACAAAACGATTCAAGTCCGCATCGTGCCAATAAACCATGGCTTGATGCAGGTCGAACCACCAACCGTGAATGCGCAGCTTCTTGGCCTGAATGCGGTCGCGAATGATCGGATAAGATTTCAAATGCTCGACCTGTTCAAGAACGTTGAGCTGCGAAAGCCGATTGTGATCGGCATGCTCTTTGGCGAAGTCGGCGCGGCGCTCGAGAGTGTGCAGCGAATTCTCGCCGTGGCGAAGCCAGGCTTTCAGATTCGGCGTGGGAACGTTGTCGCGCCCCTGCAGCAGCGCCTGCATGGCCCCGCACTCCGAGTGTCCGCAAACGATGATGTTGGTGACGTTCAGGTTCGAGATCGCGAATTCTATGGCCGCGGCTTCGCTTTTGTCCTCGCGTGACCGACCGTGATCGCCGCCACAGGCCGGTACCAGGTTGCCGACGTTACGAATCACGAACATGTCGCCGGGATCGGTTGAAGCGAAAACGTTAGGAGCCACGCGGCTGTCGGAACACGCGATGAAGAGCGTGTCGGGCGATTGACCAAGAGCGAGCTTCGCGAACGTGTCGCGGTAACTCGGGCGGATGTTCTTGCGAAAATCTAGGATCCCCTTGACCAGCTTCTTCATATTACCGCTTCATTTCTAGTACAATCGGCGCGGTCCGCACATCTACTTGCTGAGCGCGTCGTGGACGATCTTAGCGGCCTTGGATTGCGGATCGGCTTGAATGGCGCGATCGGCCCATTGTTTGGCTTCGTCCTTACGGCCGGTTTCAGAGAGCGAATAGGCGTATTGGGCCATCATATCGGCTTCGTTGCCGCCCATGGCGAAGTAGCGCGTGAAATTCGCGATGGCCTCGGCGTGCTGGCCGGCTTGCGACAGCGCTTCGGCATGCAGGCCGGCGGTTTGCGCGGTGAAGCTGTTGTTGCCCGACATGTTCGCTTGCGGATTGTTGATCGTACCGAGCGCGTAAAAGAGCATGGTCGGCAGCGCGATGACGGGGACCAAGAACGCGATCCACACCGCGACCCAATAGAGTTTCTTGTACTTCTTTTCGGGGATGAGCGGATAATCGCCGAACTGTTCCGTGAATTTATCTTTAGCCATGCGCATTCTCTTAGCGTTCTTATATGCGGCTAGCAACCGCGGTCCGCCGTTATTGGAGAAAAGACAAGCCTGTTCAAATCCGGTGCGGATATCTTAACTCAACGTCGTGTCCAAAAACATCATCAGCACGAAGCCGACCATCAGGCCGGCCGTCGAGTACTGAGCGTATTCCTTCCGGTGGCTTTCGGGAATCATTTCATCGCTGACCACATAAAGCATGGCGCCGCCGGAAAACGCCAACGCCCAGGGCAGGAAGATTTGAGCCTGCATCATCGCGGCATATCCGACCAGGGCCGCCGCGGCCTCGACCAGCCCGGTCAGGACGGCGACGCCAAGGGCCTGCAGGGGCGTGTAGCGGGCGCTGATCAGGGCCATGGCGACGACGAAGCCCTCTGGAATGTCCTGCAGAC
>DAISHW010000172.1:0-5957 GCA_036822295.1 Bdellovibrionales bacterium
GCCCGGAAACGTGATTCTGGTCGATAACTCCCTGTTCCGCGCCTTCAACAAGGGCGCGATCGGCATGATCAAGACCGAAGGCACGCCGAACAAGAGAATCTACACCGGAAAGACCGTCGACGCGGTCTATCTGCCCGAGGGGCAGGCGATCAAGCCGATCTCGATGGATCAAAAGGCGGCGCCCGCGCCCACGAACTTCGCCGAGCGCATGAAGGCGGGCGAAATCGTTTACAACACCAACTGCGCGGCTTGCCACCAAGCCAACGGTCAAGGCGTTGCGAACGCGTTTCCGCCGCTCGAAAAATCCGATTACCTGATGGCCGACAAAACGCGATCGATCCGCATCGTGAAGCACGGTCTTGAGGGCGCGATCACCGTGAACGGTCAAAGCTACAACAGCATCATGCCGGCGCTCGGGTTGTCCGACGACGACGTGGCCAGCGTCTTGACCTATGTGCGCAACAGCTTCGGCAACAAGGGCAACGAGGTCACGCTGGAAGAGGTCAGGCGCGTAAAATAATGTGGCTTGGCTACCTTCTGATTTTTATATTCCCGGTTTCTTTCGCCTTGGGTGCCGTCGTCACGGTGCCCAAGGCGAAGTATTCGCCCTTGTTCCGCGATCCTGGCGAGGAAGACAGTAACGTCGGTCCGCTCAAAGTGGACGTCACCCCGGTGACGAATCGCCAGTTCCTTGATTTTCTCAAAAGCAATCCCCGGTTTTTGCGCTCGCGGTTGGCTCCGCTTTACGCGGACCGCGGCTACCTTTCGCACTGGACCGGCGATACGAGCTTCGCGCCCGGCCACGGCGATTTTCCGGTCACGAACGTCTCCTGGTTCATGGCCCGGAAATATTGCGAGTACCAGGGTCAGCGTCTGCCGACCATCGCCGAGTGGGAGGTCGCAAGCGACGCCCAAAACCCGGCCGTCGAGAAAAGTATTTTAGAATGGTACGCTCATCCGAACTCCGCGCTTCGGGCCGTTCAAAGCGAGCCCCCGAATCGTTACGGCATCAAAGGCGCGCACATGCTCATATGGGAATGGGTGGAAAACTACTCTGAAGCCATTTTGTCGGGCGATTCCCGCGGAGGCTCGTCGACGGAATCCCGTTATTGCGGCGGAGCCGCGCTGAAAGCCAAAGATCCGACGCGCTACGCGGCGTTCATGCGTTTTGCCTTTCGCGGCAGCCTGACCGCGAAATACACTTCTAAAAATCTCGGTTTCCGGTGCGTTCAAGATATTGGGAGGTCCAAATGAACAGGATTCTTTTCGCGCTTCTGCTCTGGCTTGGCTCAACATCGGCCACCGCGCATGAAGGCCATCACGACGAAAATTTGAAGGCCGCCCCGCTGCTGGCCGGCGCGTCCGTCTGGCAGTTGAACTCCGCGTGGAAGGATCAAAACGGCGCGTCCGTCACGCTTGCCTCTTTGACCGGCAAGCCCCTTCTGGTGGCGATGCTCTACACCCGGTGCAAGACCGCCTGTCCCATCATCACCGACGATCTGAAGGCCGTGGCCGCGGAACTCATGCGCAAAGGCCGGCTGGTCGATGTCGCGATCTTCTCGCTCGATTCGTTCCATGAAACGCCGGCGTCGCTTTCAGCCTATGCCAAAAAGCGGAATTTGCCCGCGAACTGGCGGCTCTACACCGGGAACGCCGACTCCGTCTCGGAGCTCGCCGGCGCGCTTGGCGTGCGGTACAAAAGATTGAAGGACGGAGAGTACATCCACTCGAACGTCATCTATTACGTAAACAAAGACGGAGAGGTCGCGGCCCAAAAAGAAGGCCTGAACTCCCCAAGCGAAGAGTTCATCAAAAAGATCGCGCGCCCTTGACGCCTTAAGGCTTCACGATTTGAAAGGCGCCTAAATTCCAATCCAAAGATGGATTCAGCAACCGCGGCGCGGACAGAGTTTTGTCGCGGCCTTCGCGGAAGCGCACGAACTCTTCTTTCGAAATGCCCTGGCGCAGATGAATGTTCGCGCGTTTCTGCTCGCCGATCGACGCCGCCCACTTGAGCGGCCGCCCGCCCGGCATATAATCGTGACCCGTGAACGTCAGATAGTGATTGGGAAACGCATAAAGCTTTTCCCAAATCGAATCGTAAAGAACCGACGCCGAACCGCCAGGAAAATCGCAGCGCCCCACCCCGCCGTCCGGCATGAACAGCGCATCGCCGGTGAACAGCCAATTGTCCATGCGATAGGTCGTGCAGGCGGCCGTATGACCTGGCGTCGCGAGCGCTTCAAAGCGCAGCGAACCCGCTGAGAACTCCTCGCCGTCGCGGAAGAAGCGATCGACGCCCAGATCCGTCAGAGTCAGCGAAGGCGGCCACGCGAAGGCTTTCTTAAACGTCGCGAAGACCTCGAACATCTTCTCGCTCAGACCCCAAGCCTCGGCCGCGCCCTGGTCGCGCAAATAGCTCGACGACGACAAGTGGTCGGCATGCGCGTGCGTGTCGAGCACCCAGTGCACGCGCAAACGCTTGGTTTGAATGAACTTCGCAAGCTTGCGCGAACTGCGCGACGAAACCGCGCCCAACGCCGGATCGAAATCCAAAACCGGATCGATGATCGCCGCATCGCGCGTGCCCGGGTCCCAAACGACGTACGTCAACGTCGCCGTGTCGGGATCGTGGAAAACTTGAATGTCTTTACGAACGCTCATTTGATGAGCTGGCGCAGGCTTTGGATTTCGTCGATCAGATCGAAGACGCGGTCTTTGGCTTCCTCGATATGCTCGGCCAAAGATTTGATCTGTTTCACGCGTACGTTGTCTTTTTTGAGTTTTTTCAAAGCCGCGCGCGCGCCTTCGATCGAAAAACGATCGCGGTACAGCAGCTTTTTGATCAGCATCAGATTTTCGATGTCCCGGCGTTCGAACATGCGCTGGTTGTGTTTGCTCTTCTTGGGCTTCAAGACTTCGAATTCGGTTTCCCAATAACGCAAAACATAGGGCTTCACGCTCAAAAGGTCCGCGACCTCGCCGATTTTAAAGGCCAGCTTATCGGGGATGCGCGAGAGCTCGTTTGCCAGCTCCGCGTCGACTTCCACCGGCACGGCGGAAGAAACGGCGCTGGGCGCGTAACGTTTCTCGACTTCCGATTTGAGCTCGACTTCTTCCATCAGCGATTAGTCCTCATCGTCCTCGGTCACCAGACTCGGATCCTCACCGTTCAATAAAGCTTTTAAAACTTGGCTGGGTCGAAAGGTCAGAACGCGGCGGGCGCTGATTTTGATTTGATCGCCGGTTTGCGGGTTACGGCCGATGCGTTCGTTCTTGCCGCGCACGATGAAGTTCCCAAAGCCCGAGATCTTCACCTTGTCCCCGTTACAAAGCACGTCTTTGAGTTGATCAAAGACCATCTCCACCAACTCCGAAGCCTCTTTCTTCGAGAACCCGATCTTTTGATAGACCTTCTCGATGATATCCGCTTTGGTCATCGTGGAACGGCTCGTATTCTGCCCCGGCATAGCTGTTTCCCTTTCGCTTACCTAAAGGCTAACAAGTCGTTGAAAACTTTCAAGAATTTTATTAATTCGTTGTCGCCGCGCCGCGCGTTCGCTCCCTGACCGGTCTCTTTGGCAACAGGCGCCGTTGAATGAGCTCTCGCTTTGCGATGAACGAAGCCCCACGCTCGGTCATTTGCAATTCGAGTTCAACTTCGTCTTCTTCCAAGGATATTCGTTCTACCGGTTCCGCGAAGCCAATAGTCCCCCAGACGGCAATCCATGCCGCGATTAAACCAAGCCCCATAGAATTTCCCCCACTTGTATTAAATTGCGAAAGCGCGGCCACCCGCCGACCGTCTAAAACGCTTACCGTTGGCGACGGAATGGACAGTGTCGAAGATGTGACTTCAGCGAACCTTCACCTGGAGCTTCTTTTCAACGTCGCCAACGATTTGGGCTTGAAGCGCGGTTAAACGCTCGTCGTTTAGGGTGCCTTCCAAATCCTGGTAAACCATCCGGTACGCGACCGAACGGGTTCCGGGGGGGAGATTGCCCCCCTCGAACACATCAAAAATCTCGATGGATTGCAAAAGCGCGCCCGCGGTTTTCTTGATTTCGGTCGACACGTCCGCCGCGCGCACCGATTTCGGCAGCACGAACGCCAAATCGCGCTCGACCTGCGGGAACTTCGAAACCGACTTGAATTTCACCGTGCGCGGCTGACCGCGGCCGAGCGCTTTCAGATCGAATTCTCCCACCGCCACGCCGGTGCGGATCTTTTCGTCCATCAGCCACTGGGGGTGCACGGATCCTAAAAAGCCTAGGTTCCGTCCCTCTACAAAAAGAGTCGCGCTCTGCGCGGGATGCACGATCTTGGCGGGCGCCGTCCACGGATTCCACTGCGGCGCCTGGATGGATAGACGCTCCAAGATCTGGCTCACACGGGACTTCAAATCCAGGAACGGCCACGTGGCCGCATCCGGCTTTTGCCAAAGGCCTTGGTGGGCGCCCCAGGCGATCACCGCCAATCGCGGCTCTTGCACGTAGCCCTCGGGCCCGCGCTTGAAGGTGTAACCCACTTCGAAGAGCAGACCTTGCGCGTTGCCGTGGCGGTAGTTGTGCAGCATGTTTTTGAGCAGACCCGGAAGCAGCGACACGCGCATCACGTTCATGTCTTCGCTGAGCGCGTTTAACACCGTGATCGCGGCGCTGTCCATTTCCAGCCCCGCGCCCTTGTACGCGCCGACCGGCCCCAGCCACTGGGATTGCAGTTTCGAAGAGGTGAATCCGTAGTTCACGCATTGCGAAAGGCCCGCGGCCCGGGCCAGTTCGCTCACCCGTTGCTCAAACACGAAGCCTTTGTCGTACGTCAGCGGCATGTAGGAGAGCGGCGGCAACGTGTCCGGAATCAGATCGTAGCCTTGCAGGCGGCCGATCTCTTCGACAAAGTCGACCTCTTGCTCCAGATCCACGCGGAATGCCGGTGCTTGGACTTGAAAGTCCGGGCCTTTGGCCGTCACCTGACAGCCCAAACGGCGCAACCAGTTTTCAACCGCCGCGGGCTTCACGTCGTAGCCGAGTTTTTGCGCGATAAATCCAGGGCGCACCAAAATAGTCCGCGGCTCTTTTTGGCCGGGGTAAAGATCCCAGTGATCGGCCGCGACTTCGCCGCCCGCCACTTGTTGAATCAGCGCGCAGGCTTTCTCTAAAGCGTTCACGACGCCCGAGGGATCCGTGCCGCGCGAGAAACGATAGGCCGAATCGGTTTGCAAACCATGGCGGCGGGCCGTGCGGCGCACGCTGTCCATAGCGAAATGAGCGCTCTCGATAAACAAAGTCGTGGTTTGTTCGGTGACGCTCGAATTCAAGCCCCCGATCGCGCCCGCGATGCACACGGCTTTGGCGCCGTCGCGAATCGTGAGCTCATCGCCCGTGAGTTTCAGCTCAGTGCCATCCAAAGTTTTAAACGTCTCGCCCACGGTCGCTTTATCGACCACGATTTTCGAGCCCGACAGCTTGGCCACATCAAAGGCGTGCAGCGGCTGCCCTAAGTCCATCATGATGAAATTCGTAATATCGACGACGTTGTTGATGGAGTTTAGACCCACGCTCTCTAAACGCGTTTTGAGCCACGCGGGACTAGCGCCGACCTTCACGCCCTGAATCACGCGACCCGAATAGCGCGGACAAAGCGCCGAATCCTTCAATTCCAACGTCACCGACTTCGAACTCACCGCGCTCGACGTCTTTAAGTCCGCCTTTTTAGTCTTGAGTGGACGATCGAGCAGACAGGCCAATTCGCGCGCCAATCCTAAATGCGACAGGCAGTCCGCGCGGTTGGGCGTCACGTTGATCTCAAAAACCACGTCGTCGAGCCCGAAGTACTCGGCAAAGGGCTTCCCGACCGGCGCATCGGCCGGCAGAATCAAGATGCCTTCGGACTCTTTCTTTAAGCCTAGCTCCGACTCACTCGCGAGCATCCCCAGGCTTTCCACATCGCGAATCTTC
>DAISHW010000173.1:0-5950 GCA_036822295.1 Bdellovibrionales bacterium
GTTATCTTGCCGGGCCCGTCGATCAGCGGATCGGGGACCGCGATCGCGGCCAGGATACCGATGATGGCCACAACGACCATCAGCTCGACGAGCGAGAAACCTTTGTTGTCCAATTTCATTCTTCCCCCTAAAAACGTTCTATAATTTGTGAAAGGCGTACTGTGAAAGTATGAACTGAAGGGCATAAGGGTGGCAACACGTATACACCAAGTCGCCCTGGACTAGACCATCACGTCCCTGAATGAAACGACAGCCAAGACGGCCTTAGTTTATCAAATTGCGCCCGGTTTGTTTCATTTTAAGCGAACACCTCGACCTAAGCCGAGACGGATGTTAGAGTCCTCTTTCTCGAGAATCTGGTAAAATGAATGGCGCATATGAGTCAACACGACGCTTGGGGTGATGAGCAGGTCATCACTAAATACAAACCGAAAACGGAAAAGCCCCCGCTCTATAGGGTCATCCTGCTCAATGACGACTTCACCCCCATGGATTTCGTGATACTCGTGCTAAAAAAATTTTTCATGAAGAGCGACGCCGAAGCGGGACGCATCATGCTCGCCGTGCACAACGAAGGCGCGGGACTCGCGGGTATATACACGTTCGAAGTCGCGGAGACAAAAGTCTACGCCGTGAACGAGTTTTCCCGAAGACACAAGCACCCGCTTAAGTGTACTATGGAGAAAGAATAAAACGTCCATTGACGGATGTTTTGAAACCGACGGGGGACCCCAGATGCTTGACCCAAAGCTCGAACGGATCCTCAACCAGTTGTTAGAGTCCGCGCGCAACAACCGCTACGAGTTCATCTCTCTTGAACACATACTGCTCGCGCTCATTTCAAAGGATGAGGAAACCAAAGAAATACTCGAGGCGTGCGGCGCCGACTTGAAACTTTTGAAAGCCAAACTCGAAGAGTTCCTGAAATCCCATTGCCCCCAGGTCAGCGAGGAATTCGCGAGCCGCGATCCCGAATGGCGGCCCGAGCTCACCATGGCCTTCCACCGCCTGCTTCAGCGGGCGGCCATTCAAGTGCAGAGCGCCGGCAAGAAGATGGTGAAGAGCGGCAACTTGCTCGTCGCCCTCTTTCACGAAACCGATTCCTACGCCCGCTATTTCCTAGAAGAGCAAGGCGTCTCGCAATTCGACATCATCGAGTTCATCTCGCACGGCGGGGACAAGATGCCCGCCCAGACCGAGATCGCGGCCGATGGTTTGCCGAAGGACAAAGCGAGCGCCAACACCTCGGCCTTGCAGGCCTATTGCACGAATTTGAACGAACGCGCAAAGCAAGGTAAAACCGATCCCCTGGTCGGCCGCGATGACGTTCTGGAGCGCATGATGCAGATCCTGTGTCGCCGCTCGAAGAACAACCCCCTGCTGATCGGCGAAAGCGGCGTCGGCAAAACCGCCCTGGCGGACGGCATGGCTTTGCGGATCACGCAAGGCTTGGTGCCGGCCAAGCTTTTGGACAAAGTCATTTACTCCTTGGACATGGGCGCCCTGCTCGCGGGCACCAAATACCGCGGCGACTTCGAAGAGCGCCTGAAGAACGTCGTCAAGGAAGTGAAGGCCAAGCCCGGCGCCGTCTTGTTCATCGACGAGATCCACACGCTGATCGGCGCCGGCGGCACGAGCGGCGGCGCGATGGATGCCTCTAATTTGCTCAAGCCCGCGCTGGCGGACGGTTCGATCTCGTGCATCGGCTCGACGACCTTCAAAGAATACCGCACCCATTTCGAGAAAGACCGGGCGCTGGTTCGCCGCTTCCAAAAGATCGACGTGAACGAACCTTCCGTCGAACAGACGGTCGAGATCTTGAAAGGCCTGAAGTCGCGCTACGAGGAATTCCATCATGTCACGTACGCCGACGACGCCCTTCGGGCCGCGGCCGAACTGTCCGCGAAGCACATTCAATCACGTCACCTCCCCGACAAAGCCATCGACGTTCTGGATGAGGCCGGCTCCCGCGCGCGCACCTTCGCGACCACGCCCGACGTGATTCATCTTTCGATCGAGGACATCGAAGGCACCGTCGCGCGCATGGCCCAAGTACCCGTGAAGTCGGTCAACTCGTCGGACCGCCAAAAGCTCAAGGATCTGGACAAGCACCTCAAATCGGTCATCTTCGGCCAAGATGCCGCGATCAACAAAGTCGTCGCGTCCATCAAAATGTCGCGTACGGGCCTTGGCCGTGACGGCAAACCGATCGGTTCTTATTTGTTCGCCGGCCCGACAGGCGTCGGCAAAACCGAGGTTTCCAAGCAGCTGGCCGAGATGATGGGCATCTCGTTCCTGCGCTTCGACATGTCCGAGTACATGGAGAAGCATGCGGTGTCGCGGCTCGTGGGCGCCCCTCCGGGATACGTGGGCTACGAAGAGGGCGGCTTGCTGACCGACGCGGTCACGAAAAACCCGCACTGTCTATTGCTCATCGACGAGGTCGAAAAGGCCCACCCCGACCTGATCAACATTTTGCTTCAGGTGATGGACGCCGGCAAACTCACCGACTCGAACGGCCGCACCGCGGACTTCCAGAACGTGATCTTGATCCTGACTTCGAACGCCGGCGCTTTTGAGACCGCGAAGGGTTCGATCGGTCTTGTTCCCGATCGCAGCTCCACGCTGTCCTTGGACGCGATCAAGCGCTCGTTTAGACCGGAATTCCTGAACCGCCTAGACGCGATCGTCGAGTTCCAAGCTTTGGACAAACCGCTCCTGCTCCAGGTGATCCGCAAGTTCGTCAGCGAACTCGAGGCGCAACTACTGAAAAAATCGATCTCGATGGAAGTTTATCCCGAAGCGATCGATTGGCTCTTCGACAAGGGCTATGAGCCCGCTTACGGCGCCCGCCCCTTCGCCCGCGTGATCGACGAGAACATCAAGCGCCGACTGGTCGACGACATCCTATTCGGCAAACTCCAAGACGGCGGCAAAGTGAAAGTCAACGTCACCCCCGACGGCAAAGATCTGTCAATTGAATGCCTGAGCATGGAAGAGCTAAAGAAACCACGCCTGTCCGGCCGCAAAATCGCCGCACTCACCGGCAAGGGATCCTAAAACGGTACGTAGTTCCTTAAAACGGTACGTAGTTCCCGAAAATGGAACTACGTACCGTTTTAAGCAGGTAATGGATCATGAATTTATGGGCTTTCATTTTGGTCAGGTCGCGGATCGCGGCCTCGGTGGTCCCGCCCGGATCAATGCGCGCGAATTCAATAGGCATCCCGCTTTGTTGCGCGGCGATCAGACTTTCGATCAAATCGGCGGGCGCGAGCATTGCGCCCTGGAATATTTCCGGCAAAAGGGGTTCGAATTGCGCGCAGCCCGCGGCGATGCAGGTCTTGCGGGTCTCGGCTTGGAACTCCTCTTCGAACTTGAGTAATCGTTCGATCATCTCGGGCGACAGATCGTGGATGATCACGAGCAACCGATGCTCATTCGCCTGATGACCGAAGCGGCGAATCACGCGGATCTCGCCGCCGATCGGGCCCATCGGCTCGTAATGGATGCCGTTGAAATGAAAATCGACGTGGCCGCCCTTATCGAACAAAAGCACCAGGCGGCGAAGCGGATCGAACTGCGGCAGCAGCGAATCGAGCGGGGCCGCCGTATCCACCATACGCACCACGGGTTCGAAGAGGCGCACTTCCCCTCCCCGATACGACATCAAGGACTGACGGTGGTTGAGCCCGTAATAATCCAAATAGCGGACACACATCGCTTTACGGGCTTCCAGATCACGCGGCTTAGCCCCATGAGCGGTGCCCGCAAACGCCAACGCCAGGACGCAAATCGTCCCCGATAATATGGATAAAACGCCAGATTTGAACACGAGCGTTCAGATAGCCAGAACCATGCCGCAGCGTCTAAAACAGCACTAAATATGGGCTTCCGTTAGGATTGGCCACAATTCCTAGTGTCCGGGTGGACAAAGCCCCAAACGCCGGGGTACGAATTTTTTCCAGGGGAACATCCAGGACATCAGAGGGGGAATCTTCATGAGGCTATGGCTCATCTTAGGGATCAGTCTAACGCTCGCCGCGTGCCAACCTGCCGACCGCAACACGAAATCCGTCTACCAGCGCTTGATGGCCGGTGAACTCGTCGAGTTCGATGAACCTGGATATCGCCGTCCCGCCTGCAGTGGAAGCAAGCCCGATTGGACCGACATTCGCGTGAGCGCCGACCCGGAGCGCGCCCGCATCGTGACCCGCAATCAAAAGTCTTACATGAACGCCGGCGACTACTCCTGCTACCGCGTGGGCGGCCAGGTCGCGATCTCGGTCAACGGCAAAACCCAAGATCTGGGCATGGTCCGCATCAAAAAACTGGGACTGATCAAGCTCGAGAAACTCGAGAAGCGTCACTTGAAAGGCCAGTACTTCGCGAGCAGCGAAGATTTTTACGCCTACAAAGACGCGATGAAATTCCGCCTGGACAAAGACCCCTCTTACAAAGGCATCGTGACGCTTCTGGAGATCGACTACGTACCCGGAACCGCGACCGATGAAAAAACGCTGAATGAAAAGGCGATGGAGGAGGGCCAGCAGAAGACCTTCGAGGAAACCCGTTTCGACGGCGACATGCTCAAAGGCCAAACTTGCGACAAGCCCTGGGTCGACTTGGTGGTGCCCGCCGACGCGCAAGAGCCGGTGTTCAAAGGCCAAATCGGCAGCTGGTACAACTTCGGTCAGAAGAACTGCCTGGCGCAGGGCCAAGACGTCGGCATCAAGTCCGAGAAGAAAAAAGATTCCCCGATCGTGAGGACCTTGAAGGTCGCCAAAGTCAAACGCGTGCGCATCGGCGGACTCTTGCCGGAACACTTCGTTCTGCCCGATTTCGATTACGCGGTTTTGAAGAAGCGCATCGAGGACGAGAACACCAAAGGCCAGAGCGGCTGGATCACGATCGTCGATTTCGCTCCGCGGGAACAGGCGGCGCCGCGCCCGGCGCCCGAAGGCTGCGTTGACAAGTCGCGGCCGCTGTTCGCCGCCAATGTCGCGGGAAACACGGCATTGGTGAAAGGCATGACCTGTTTTGAAGAAGGCGAAGGCGCGATTCTGACTTGGATGACCGAAGGCCGCCAAGAATCGAAAGCCGTCGTCGTCTTGAAGCAAACTTACGATGCCGCGCTCGATATGACCGAGATCGAATTCCAAATCATCGCCAAGGAGGTGCAACCATGACGCGTTACCTGCTTTTCGCCGCCCTGGCCCTGAACCTCGGCGCCTGCGTCAGCAAGACGGTCGGCGAATTCAAGCCGCCCGAAAAACTCACCGGCGACACGGTGACGGTCCTGACCTTCAACGTCGAGAATCTTTTCGATCTCGAAGACGACCCGGATAAAAACGACGAAGCCTTTTTGCCTCCGAACCTGAAGGCCAACGCCGGCTTCGAGAACCGCTGCCGCGCGCAGAATTCCGGCCGCTACATGTACGAGTGCCTTGAGAAAACCTGGACGCGCAACCTGCTCGATCGCAAGATGAAGCGTCTTACCGACGTGCTGGCGCAAGTCGGCGACGGCCGCGGACCTGACATCCTGATCTTGCAAGAGATCGAGAACGAAAAGGTCTTGCGCGAATGGCGCGACAAGCATCTGGCCAAGATGAATTACCAAACGCTGGTCTTGCTCGAAGGCCCGGATGAGCGCGGGATCGACACGGCGATCCTGTCGCGCTTCCCGCAAATCGACACGGCCAAGCTTCACTTCATCGACTTCAAAAAGGATGAAGCGGTCGTGAAGGTCGCCGCAGACTCGGGGCGCGAAATCCGCGACTCGCGCTCGATCCTGGAAGCGCGTCTGCGCCTTCCGAACGATCAGAGGCTCGCGGTGTTCGCGGTGCATTTCCCCTCGCAAGGCGCCAATACGGCGTTCCGCAAATACGCGATGCAGACCCTGCTCGACGTGACGGCCGCCGTGCCCGCGGGCACCGAAGTCATCGTCGGC
>DAISHW010000174.1:0-5926 GCA_036822295.1 Bdellovibrionales bacterium
CGCGCAGGTCGGGCAGTCGTAGACTGAATTTTTTTACTTTCAGAGTGCGGCCGGCGCTGCGCCAACAGGCGGTCATGTAAACGACGAAGGCGCCGATCAGAAAGAAGCTTTGCGGCCGGGGCCAAAGAACCCATCCGCCGGTGAATAGAAATCCGATCCACCAGGCTTCGATGTTTTGCGCGAGCACCGCCGAGACTTGCGCGAGTCCCAGACCGTAGCGGCCGTAATCGCGAATGCGAAATACAAGGCCCGTGAGCATCGAGTAGCCGAGCAGATTGGTGAGCGCGAAAGAAGGAACGGCGGTGCGAACGACTTGCCAGGCGGGAATTTTACGGCCGAGCTGGCGAATGGCCACCAAGTCGTAAGCGGAAAACACCAGGTAGTTCAAAGACAAGAAAAGCAGCGCGAGAGCGATACGACTCGCGGATTGGCCTTGCAGTTCATCGCGGAACTCTTCCCAACGAACGCCTTGCAGCTCGTGAACAAGATATCCCACCGCGATGGTCAGAAGCACGTAAGGAAAGAGCGTGAGCCAGCGGCGTCCCATGCCTTTTTCATATAGCAACCCGGACTCCGGGCTGAATCGGCCATTAAGCGTCTTAGGGAGGCGGGTGAGGTAGATTTGGACATGCCACCGGGTCGAAAACGTACTACGCTTTAGAGCATGCTGTTTGTGCGTTTTGGTTTGGCGATCGCGATTTTAGTGGTGGGCGTTTTTATGGTCACGCAAGGCGCGCCCGTGAGTTTGGACGCGAAGCCTTTTTATACGGGCGAGCAAGCGCGCGCATTGCTTGAGTTGCTCGGGGCCGACGGCCGCGAGCTTTATCGCAAGACTGAAATCGCGGATCTGTTTTTCCTGACGCTTTATACGGCGTATTTATTTTTGGCGTTTCGCGGTCGCTCGGCGGCGGTGCGGATCGCAGGGTTCGCGCCAGGACTTTTCGATTTGATCGAGACCTCTTTGATTCTGTATGCCCTTTCGACCGCCATCGACCAACCGTATTGGGATTGGCTCGGAATCCTGACCGCCTTGCAATGGGTCAGCGGGGTTCCCGCGGTGATTCTTCTGATCGCGCGTCGTCCGATCGATAGGCGCGAACACTAGACCGTCGTTTTACCAGGGCAGCTCTTGGCCGGTGAAGTCGTAGAACTTGCCGGTGGCGCTGGTTTTCGCGCCCGTGATCACCTTGAACAACCCCGCGCCGGAGTCCGCGACCGTGGTCGTGGCGTCCGCGCCGCCCATATCCGTTTGCACCCAACCCGGATGCAAAACCAAACAGGTGAGATTCGGGAATTCGTGAGTCAGACATTTGTTGAACATATTCAAAGCCGTCTTGCTCATGCGGTAGTGGTAATAACCGCCACTGCCGTTGTCCGCGATGGATCCCATAAGACTCGTGATATGCGCGATCGTTCCCGATTCGCTCATGAACGGCAAGGCGAGTTTGGTGACGCGCATCGGACCGTAGGCGTTCACGTCCATCGTTTCTTTCAGGTCCTTCAGGTCGAGTTCGAGCAGCGAGCGGTCTTTTGAGCCGATCACGCCCGAGTTATTGACCAAGACATCGAGTGAACCGGCCTTTTTCAGCGCGGCTTTCAGAGGAGCGAACGTCGACTCGTCGGTGACGTCGGCGGTCACCGCGGTCACGTCCTTCCCGGATTCGGTTAGTTTGAGCAGTTCCGCGGCGGACTTCTTGTCGCGGTAGGTGCCGATGACCGCGTATCCCGCGCGCGCGAATTCTTTGACGAGTTGCAAACCGATTCCGCGCCCGGCGCCGGTGATCAAAACGGTTTTCATGAATTCTCCTTCTTCATGTCGATCCGCTAAAAGGTTCTGGCGAGCGTCACGCGCCAGTCGCGCCCCGTGCCTTTGAACGCCGACGTGTGGGCACGGTAGTCGCGATCAAAGGCATTGTCCACGCGAAGTCCCAAATCCCAGTCGCGATCGGCGTAATTCACGAAGAAATCCCCTAGGAAATATCCCGGCGTCTCCGCGGTGCCGGCGGGAACGTGATCCTGATCGGCCACCAGCCGCGCGCGCGCGCCAAGGGTGAGATGTTCCGTCGGGTAGAGGTGCAGGCTCGCGGTCCATTGATCGGCCGCGGTTTCGGGAAGCGGTTCGCCGGTCTCTTTGTTGTGCGCGCGCGTTTGCCCGTAGCCCAGTCCCGCGCCCCAGGCGACGCTATGATAGAAGACCGCGGACTCGTAGCCGCTTAGGCTCACGCGGTCCAAGTTCGCAAAGACCGTCGTGCCGCCGGGAATGTCGACCAGGCGGGCGATAAAGTCGCGCGCCTCGGTTCGGAAATAAGTCGCGTTGAATGAGATCAAGCCCTCGCCGCCTACGGACCAGCGATTTTTGGTGCCGACCTCCCAAGTGTCGGCGCGTTCGGGCTTCAAATCGGGATTGGCGCGAAAGAAATTGCCGGGGAAATGCATTCCCGAAATGTACAGATCCTGCAAACGTGGAGCGTTGAACGCTTGCCCCCAGCCCGCAAACAGATGTTTGTCGTCCCAAAACTCGTAGTCACCATAAAACTTCAGGGAGAAATTCGTGTCGTCGTTGTCCACTCCGGCCCCGGAACTCGCGCGCAGTTTGTAAGAGTCAAAGCGCGCGCCCGGCGTGAGCGTGAATCGACCGAAGCGCGTGGTGGGTTGCAAGTACACGCCCAGTTGCTCGCTCGTGCCGTCCGGGAAGTTCGCGAGTTCGCCGCCGGCGCGGCTGCCGTCGTTCACGTCTTGAAAATAATCGACGCCCGCGGTGAGTATCGTTTGCAGATCTTGCGTCCATGACCAAACGCCGTTGGCCCACGCGTCCGCGCCCAGAGTCTTGACCTCTTGTTTATCGGTCCGAGCGTCGAGATCGCGCGTTTTGGTCACGCGCGTGCGCCGCCAGAAAGGCTTGGCATGAAAGCTCCAGCGCTCGGCTTTCAGCGCGTAATCGGCGACCGCGTCTTCTTTACGAATCGCCCATCGGCCGATCTGATTCAAGGGGCTGACCGCGATCGCCGGATCGAGCGGCAGCCGGGCTTCATCTTCGAAGCGATTGAGCTTCAGCGTGATCTGCTGTTTGTCATTCGGGCGAAAACCGAGCGAGGAGTAATAGTCTTTCGTATTCGCGTCTGAATAGGCCAGTCGCGAGCCGTCTCCTAAACGCAGATCGTGCGCGCGGGACTGGCGGTAGGAAACCAGCGGCGAGAATTTTCCGAACTGACCGAACCCGGTCAGCCTTTGCCCAAAGCCCGCTCCGGCGCTCGCGCCGTCAATCGCGGCCTGCACGCCTAACTCTCGGTCGAAGCGACGGACCAAATCGTCGGCGGTGCTGCGACGAAACGCGATCACGCCCCCCATGGCGCCGCTGCCGTAAAGCGCCGACCACGGGCCTTTGACGACCTCGACGTTTTCAATCAGCGAGAAATCGCCGAACGCGCGTCCGTTGTGACCGGTTTGGAAATTCTGGCGCACGCCGTCTTCCAAAACCAGAATGCGCCCGCTATCGAGCCCGCGAATTTGCGGTTGAAGCGCCTGGGCGCGCGGACCGCCGGTGAAGTCCAGGTTGCTCACTCCGTCCAAACTGTCTTTCAAAGTCTGCGACTGACGCCGGCGCAGATCCGCTTGTCCGACTTGCTCGTGACTGCCGGGGGCTTGGATCAAGGGCGCGCTCTGTTTGTCGATGTCCGAGGTCGCGCGAATCGGATCCAGTTGTTGGTCGGGTTGAGCGAACGCGAGCGCGGGCAAAAGAAAGGCGATCAAATGGATTTTAAACATTCCCGATACTCACCTGGACCAGTGAAAAAGAGCAACCGATGGCGCGGTTTGCAAACGCGTTGAAAACAGCGGCGGGCTGTCTCTCGGGCTTGAATCCGGGCTCGAGAGCGCTTGCAAAGCGGGGCGCCGCAAATAATACTTAGGACTTCCATGCGCACCATTCGTATCGAAAAGCGATTTCCGGATTCCAAGTGGACCAAATATTTGGCGGCCCACGGCAACCTGCGCGCCGTGCACACCGAGGCCACCTCGCTCGCGCAAGAGCTCGTGAACCGGCATGGACTGGTCGGCATCGCCGCCGAGCGTGTCACGGAGTGCGTGGTGGCCGCGATCTTGAATTCGTCGCTTCACGATGACGGCGAGGACATCAACGTCAGACTCGAGGACGCCAGCCATCGTCTGCGGGCGATCGTCGACGCGCGGCCCGAAGGCGCGGTGCGCGGGCTCGTCACGTTTTTGTCGGCGGAAACGATGGCGCGCGACTCCTTCGCGGTTCTGTACACGCAGACGCGCGAAAATCAGCAGCCGTATTTGGGCATCACGGAGCGCGACACCGACGTGATCGACGAGGCGCTCGACAATTATTTCCGGCAGAGCGCGCAGATCGCCACGACCAGCGGTATCGTCGTTGAAGTCAGGGGCAATAAGGTCGAACGCGCCTGCGGGATGCTCGTCCAGGTGATCGGCGGCGCCTCTTCCGCGGATACCGAGGCGGTGAATCGCGCGGGCAAAGACAAGCTTCGCGCGCTCGCCAAGGATTTCGATTTGGGTTTCGGCAAAGATCTGGTCGGGGTCGATTTTCGGCGAATCGAGGATCGCGAACTCGCCACTTTCTGCAGCTGCAGCCGCGAGAAAATCGAAGGCGCCTTGAAGATGTCCGATCCGGGCGATGAGAAGATCGAAAAGACCCTGGAAGTCACCTGCGATTTCTGCCGCAAACAATACCTGATCGACACCGCGAAGATTTGGCCGGAGCGCTAGCGCCGTCCGCTCAAAGCAGCTCGATGGAACGCACGTACATGATTTCGCAGGCGCCAGAGAAACGATCGTCGCGTGAAACCGAGGAGCGCCACTCGCCGCCGTCCCGGGCGTCGACGCGCACCAAGTAGCCGCTCATCCGCACGATGTGCCCGACGCGAACTTTATCGAGCGTGTTTTTTACGGATTCGTCGGCCGGAATGACGTGCACATTGCTGCTGTTTTTTAAAATCTCGTCGGTCGCCAGCGGTGAATTGCGCCAGTTAATGAAATACCAGCGGCCCATTTGCGAGATCTCGAGCCGATCCAGGATGCGCGAATCCGACATGTCTTTCCAGCCGACCGCCAGATCCCAGGGGGCGTACTTGGCGCCCCAGTCCAAGCGATAGCGCTCTTTGCTCAAGACCCGCGCTTTGAGCGAATATTCGGCGAGCGGCTGAAGGGGATCGCCCTTGAACAAAATAGCGGGGACAGAGGAGGGCAGGTCTTTCTGCTTTGGCTCCTCGGTCACCAAAATGCCGGGCGGATGACGGATCGCGCGATTCAAGAACGCATCCGCGGCGAAGTAAACGAATCCCGCGAGCACTATTATTTTCATTTGATTTCGCGTCACATTACGAGTGTGACATTGGCCGATCTGGGCGTAAAGTACCGATCGATTCCAAATGAAGGAGCCTAAAAATGACCATCAAACGCACCGTCAAAGCCTATGCCGCGCGGTCGGCGACTTCGCCTCTGGCGCCTTACCAATTCGAGCGCCGCGCGCCACGCCCGGACGACGTGGTGATCGAAATCTCGCATTGCGGGATATGTCATTCCGACATCCACACCGTGCGCAGCGAATGGGGGCCGGCGATGTATCCGTGCGTGCCGGGTCACGAGATCGTCGGCAAAGTCGTGTCGGTCGGCAAAAAGGTGAAGCGCTTTAAAACGGGCGATCTGGCCGGCGTCGGATGCTTCGTCGATTCCTGCGGCAAATGCGCGAATTGCAAAGCGGGGGAGCAGCAGTTCTGCACGCGCCATTGCTCGTTCACTTACAACGGCACCGAACTCGACGGCAAAACGCCGACCCAGGGCGGATATTCGTCCCACATCGTGGTTCGCGACAAATACGCTTTGAAAATCAAAAAAGGTTTGCCGCTGGGTCGCGTGGCGCCGTTGCTCTGCGCGGGCATCACGACCT
>DAISHW010000175.1:0-242 GCA_036822295.1 Bdellovibrionales bacterium
ATGAAATCGGTCAACGGCTTCATTTTTTCGTTCAATTCATTATCGATCTCAAGGATCAAGGCTTGGATATCTCGATATTGTCTCATCAGAACTTTGATCACGAAACAGTACTCTGTCGTCAGACAGTTGGTGAGAGCCTTCTCGGCCTCGTCTCTACTTTTTATTTTGGTGGTAACTCCAGCTGCCAATGTTTGCGCATTGGTGCGCGAAACTACGCAAAGACGATAGATCCCGCGCTCTGA
>DAISHW010000175.1:252-5897 GCA_036822295.1 Bdellovibrionales bacterium
ATTAGGGCCGCCGCGTGCTCGGCCACACCCGGATGGGCCATAGTGTTAGGGCTCTGGCGATGCCGATTTTTTCTTTAACGGACCATCACCGATGGTGGCGGCGATCCGGACAGCGAGGCGCTCGCGCAGTTCTTCCGGTGTAGACCAATCAATATGATTGTACTGCCGAGTATCAAAGTGCACGTCAGGCAACAAATCCTTCCGACAAGTGTAGATGACTGGGATGTTCAAGCCCTGCGCAAAGCCGGCTTCAAAGTAGACACCTCCGCGTGCCCCAGTGGTTCCTTTGGTGAAATCAGCGACAAGAAAGCGGGAGCGGCGAATTTCTGCGATAATCTCGTCATCAATCTTGTTGTTATGATCCTTTCGGTCATCGACGGATCAAACCACATCGCTACGAAACCTTGAGCGGAATTGAGCGCTCTTGTTTCGAGCTCTGATAGATGGGCGTAACCTTCCGGAGTAATGGTATGATTGAGCCGATCGACTTGCGACCTTTGGTTTAAAAAATTTGAAACCTTGAGAACATCCAACAGATAAACGACTTCTTCTTGGCGTATTGATTCCGTGTGAGCGAGCACTTTGAATAAGTCTTCATCAATGCCATTGGCATTTTTTGTCTCGAAGCGGGGATAGAAATAAAATTCCGCTCCAATGTATGGAGTCTGATCCGAGATGTACTTGAGTAGTCGCTCTGCCCGCCGCTGGACCGGCAGTGGACGACGTAGCTTCTCTTGGTCCACTATCTCGGCCGTCACTTTGGGTAAGACGACACCAAGTCGGCGTTGGTCGATGATCCATGTGGTCAGTCGGGCCTTTGCATAGTCGTCAAAACCGCTGCTACCAACTTGGTCGTAAGCATCCTTTGTTACGGCATAGCGACCATCAGTACGCGCGGATGTGACGTTGAATCCAGAAACCCAGTGCATCGTCGATCCGCCCGCACTTTCGAACGACTCGCGGGTGGCGAACGTGGCCCAGATCGGGCACTTCTCAGGTTGCTCCATGCATCCCCCTTGATGGCGATCTTAGATGGACCCTTCTCGCGTTTTAGGGCGTCGCCTCTTTAGCAGCCGCGACTCCAGACTTCACTTCAGAAGACTTGCCATGATTGTCTTGGTTAGCACTCGACACGGATGTCGCTTCAACGCCCCAAATGTCAAATGTGTAGCATTTGTATTCACCATCGATGGTCACGGGGACATCCGATTCTCGGACGACAATATCGGACCATTCCATCACTTCCGAGCGACGAAGAGCTGAAGCCTGAGCCTCAGTATTGATCTCTTGGTGATCGAGGCCGTGCTTGTCTTTAAGGATGAAAGTATCGAGTTTTTTAAGCGTTGCCACGCAGTGGATTTTTATGCCAATTTCATGCCTCTCACAAGCGGAAATTGAGAAGCGAGGAACGCCTCCAACCCTTCAGGCTCGCGCACCCTTCGGCGTTTTCAAATTGATCGGCGTCAACACTGGACGCAAAGTGAAGATGAACATTCCGGTCTCGTGGCTCAAAAGCGTTTGTTTTTCCGAAACGCCGTTGCGGGAACTGAAGTCGTTTTATCGCGCCACTCAGGATGAAAAAAATTGGACATTCAAAGCTAATAAATATCAAAAATACGGATTGGCATTTCATGCCGAATTTGTCAGAGGCCGCGGTGGTCAGCCTGTGTTCTACTATGATAGGCGTAACATTCCCATCACTCAGTCGGTAGAGTCTCTTGGACACCCGGATCTGCATGAGAAAACGAAGGCCATCCTTCCTCTGTGTGAGCCTTACGGTCCCAAAGTTCTCGAGCCCGAAAAGGAAATTGATGATCACGTTCGTAAAAGGCGACATTTTTAAATCACCCGCGCAAGTTCTCACAAACGGAGCGCGACAAGATATCGGCACGTCAACCGGAACTCTAGACAGCCCCTTCTGCCCCTAAAGCCCCCAAACTCGAAGGGATGCTTGCCCAATCAAAAGCCTTTGGGTACAAGGAGTCGTCCCAGCCATGATTCTGATACTTTCACATCCGCGTCATAGCGGTTTCTTTGTAGAGAGTGCTACAGAAGGAACTCAGGGGACGCCAACGACTCCGAGGTAGTACCTCGATAAACCGAGGTTTATATGGCGATCCAATCTCTCGGGTTCAAGACGGAGATGATTTTCCATCGCTTCGATGGATTGATCCTGGATCGCGGCGACTATATCGTGGTGAAGACACCTTCCAATCCCGGCTTCTTTTTCGGCAATCTTCTGCTTTTCTTCCAAGCGCCCAAATTGGGTTCGTTACACCGGTGGAAGAAAACCTTTCGTAAAGAATTTGCGGATCTCCCCGAAGTGAAACATCTCACCTTTTTGTGGGATTCTCCCACCGAAGGCAGAGGCGATATCACCGAGCTGGAACAGAAAGGCTTCAAGGTAGACTTTTCCGTGGTTCTCACCGCTAAGACCGTGCATCAGCCGAAGAAGATGAGCTCCCAAGTTGTCATCCGTCCTATTTCAACGGAGGACGAATGGCGCCAGGTCACCGAGAACCAAATCCTATCGAAATCTGCAGATTTTAAAGAGTCCGAATACCGTGTTTTCAAGGAGCGCCAAATGGCCCGTTACCGAGCCATGGCACAGCAGGGTTTGGGGCATTGGTTCGGAGCTTTTCTTGAGGAAAAGCTTGTGGGTGATCTCGGAATTTATCGTGACGGAAAACTAGGTCGATTTCAATCGGTGGAAACCCATCCCGACTTCCGGAGGCGGGGAATCTGCGGAGCCTTGGTTTACAAGAGCGCACAATTTGCATTGGCGGAGATGGGACTAAAAGATCTAGTCATGGTGGCGGATGAAAACTACCATGCTGCGAAGATCTACGAGTCCGTTGGTTTTGCGCCCGCTGCGAAAGAATATTCCGCTTTCTGGTGGGATCAGGGGAAGGAGTATCGGGAATGATTGGCCAAGAATCTTTGAATAACGAGTTCACTGATAAGTTGAGAGCTGAAATTTACCGCAAAATGTCTCCCGCAAAAAAATGGGAGGAATGGATGCGTTTACGAGAAATCGCATGGAAGTTAAAAACGCCAGGGATGAAGGCCGCGCATCCTGACTGGAGCGATCAGGATGTGGAAAATGCCGTAAGAAAGATATTTTTATATGCAGTCACCTGATCTCTTAGCTGTTTTCCTCGGACCTCTAGAGAAGAACGGCATTCCTTACTTCGTGACCGGTTCCATTGCCTCTATCTTTTATGGAGAGCCCCGGCTTACTCACGACGTCGACATCGTGGTCCATCTTTCTCAAGACCACTTGTCCAAGTTCTCCGCCTTTTTTTCCTCAGACAAGTTTTATTGTCCTCCTGAAGAAGTGATCCAAATTGAAAATAAGAGAAGACCTTTTGGCCATTTCAACCTAATTCATCATGAGAGTGGTTTCAAGGCGGACATTTATCCCGATGCGGGAGATAAGCTACATCAGTGGGCGTTTCAGAATCGCAGACACATAGCTTTCGGAGCTATTTCCATTTGGATTGCTCCCCCCGAATACGTGATAATTCGAAAGCTGGAGTATTTTCGCGAAGGAGGATCGGAAAAGCATTTGGAAGATATCCGAAAAATGCTGCTTCAGGTGGAATCCACTTTGGATAAAACCTTCCTAGAAAAAGAGATTCAATCCAGAGGATTGGCGCAATACTGGGAGCGGGTGGCGAAAAAATGAAGCGCTACCGCTCAAAAGGTTACACGAAAAAACCATGTCCGATTCGGACCGGGTAGACAAGGGTGTGGTTCTTCGGTCAGCCATGCCGGCGAAACTTGACCGCGCGTTTTTCTATCGCCAACTTCATGTTGGTTGAACTTTCAATCCGTAGTTCATCGAGTGAAGTGGTTCCGGCATGGCTCGACGTCGAAGGCCGATAGGAGCCAGATCGAAAAAGCATTCGACTACTCCCGGAGCGGCGACTCCTGGAACATCAAGCTGCGCTTGAGTCGCGTGACGAGTTGGCGGGAGCGGGCCAAAGACTCCATCCGACGGGGGGACGGGGGACACGGCCGCTAAGATAGCCAATTCCCGCCGTGGTATCAAACTTGAAGTAATTCTCCTTACCAACCAACAAAGGAGAATCCACATGAACAACGAAGCTCGTCTCGATGAGTTGACCCAAAAAATCGAAAACCACTTCGACGGGCGCGATCCCTTCGTCGTGCCACGCGGGGAACCGCAAGTCGAGGAGCATGTCATGGACATGTTTGAGATCCGTTCGATCCAAGACGGCCGCGCGCAGCTCCAGCATGTATTCAACGACCGCATTTACAGCGTCACGATTGGTGACAAGGAGATCGCGAGTCTGCTGCGGCCCCGCGACGTGTTTTTGATGGCCATCGTCCGCAGGCGCGACAGCTGGCGCGTTTGGCATATGTCCGCACCGTACGAAACCTGCCAGACTTAACATACCCAATGAAATACCAAGCGGTCACGGCGTCCCCTTCTTCAAATAGCGATAAACCGGATGACACTGGCGCGATAACTCAGGTTCAATGATTTCATGAAGATCACGCAGCTCAAATGCGAATGCGGGAAAACGCGCGGAGAACTCGAAGTTCACCCCTGGTCCACCTCGCGGACGATTTGCAATTGCGACGACTGCCAGACGTACGCGCGATTCCTTAAAAACGACCGGATACTCGATCCTTATGGCGGCACCGACATCCTTCCCGCCCCGCCCGCCGACCTTAAAATCACGAGCGGGATTGAAAACCTGAAGGGCGCGCGGCTTTCACCCAAAGGGCTCTATCGTTGGTACGCGGGCTGCTGCGACACTCCGGTCGCCAATTCTCCGCCCAACCCGGCCATGCCCTACGTCGGCATCGTGCACACGTTCTGGGACGCGACGCCCGAGCAGGCCGATCAGTGGCTCGGACCGGTTTTCGCGCGCATACAGGCTCGTTACGCCAAAGGCAAACCGCCCGGACGCGTCTACGACAAGATCGGCCTTCGACCGATCTTGCGGATACTCGGCTTCCTTGCCATCGCGACGCTCAAGCGCCGCGCCGAACCTTCGCCGTTTTTCAAAGACGCTCAGCCTGTCGTGGAGCCCTACATCCTCAGCAAACAGGAGCGCCAAGCCAACCGCCCACCGGGCACCGCATCGGATACCTGACCGATCGTGGTCACGTATCTCTTGCCTGGAAGTGTGAATCTTGCCACCATCGTTCGGTATGCAGGATTCCCCGCTGTTCCTTGCACTGTTAGGTAGCGCCGTTACGGCGCTTTCGACGAGCCTCGGCGCTCTTCCCGCGCTGGTGGCCCACCGGGTTTCCCAGAAAACGCAAGACACGCTGATGGGCTTCAGCGCGGGCGTGATGCTCGCCGCGTGTTCGTTTTCATTGATCATTCCCGCGCTCAATTTGATGGGCGCGACGTATCCCGACAAGATCACCAGCGGCCTTATGGTTGCGTTGGCCATCTTGTTCGGCGCGGCCTTCTTGCATTTCTGCAATCGCGCCGTTCCCCACGAGCATTTTTTCACGGGACCGGAGGGCGGCGGAGAGGGTTCGCATCTCAGACGCATTTGGCTCTTCGTTTTCGCGATCACGCTGCACAACTTCCCCGAAGGACTCGCGGTCGGCACGGGCGTCGGCTCGTTGCCGCCACCACCACCGCCACCCCCACCGCA
>DAISHW010000176.1:0-4854 GCA_036822295.1 Bdellovibrionales bacterium
ACCCTTCGTCACCCCGAACTGCGCAAAGGTGTCGACCACAGGAATGTAACCAAACTTCGCGGCCCCGGCGGCCATCGAGACCATGTTGCTCTCGGCAACCCCGATGTCCTGCGTGCTCGCGGGATACGCCTTCTGGAAATCCGCCATGCCGGTCGAACCCGGCAAGTCCGCCGAGATCGACAACACCGGCAAACCCGCCGCGCGCTTCGCGATCAAAGCTTTGCTCACGCCGACCTGGACTTTAATGTCGGCAGGTTTTGCGTCGCCCGCAGATTTCGCCTGGGCGGCCGCCTTCTTCGCGGCCTTTTCCGACGCCTGTCCGACCTGCTCGTCCGCCCATTGCAAGAACAGCTTCGGCACTTCTAGGCCCGTGTAAATTTCGGCCAGGAAAGCCACCAATTCGTCCGGACCTTTGAGCGGAAAACCGGGACCGCCGCTCGCGCTCTCGGCCGTCTTCTTCACGCCGTAGCCCTTGATCGTGCGCGCGTGGATCGCCACCGGCTTTTTGGGATTGCGGCGCGCGCGTTCGACCGCGCTCTCGATCGTGGTAAAGCATTTTTGTAGATCGTGGCCTTCCATCAAGTCCACGACGTCCCAACCCAGAGTCTTCAGGGACTCAAACGTCGGCGTCATTGAAAAACAATCTTTGTCGATGCGGCCCGTGAGCTTCGTGTTGTTGTCGCTGATGATCATCACGAACGGACCCATCTTGCCGTTGGCGGCCAGACCCGGGATCGCGGCCATCGATTCGCGCGCCTCACCCTCCATGCAGCCACCGTCGGTGATGGCGGCGATGGTCACGCGCTTCTTGCCGGCCATCGCGTCGGCAAACGCCAGACCCTGCGACTGCGGCAACGCCGAACCGAGCGGACCATTCGAGAGCAGAACGCCCTCGGGATACAGATGCGACTCCCCGTGACCGGTCAGGCGCGAGTCCATGGAGCGGAATTTCTTCAGCTCCGCAACCTTCAAGCCACCAAAACCGTAGTTGGCTTTCAAAGCGTATAAACCATTTTCACAATGCCCACCGTCGTTCACGAACGAAAACATCTCGTGCCATTCGACGCCGGATTTACGAGCCTCGCTAAACATCAAACCGTGAGTCGCCGACATCAGCTCGGCAAATGCCGAAGGGCCGCCCCAGTGCGACGCCGCTCCTCCCATCACCGCGTTCATGTCCATCAACGCGACCAGTGCCCGGGTGCTCGCGGGATCCGCGACCTTCACGGGTTCGCCGGCCCGATTTTTCACGGTGGTAAAAAACTCCGGATCGCGCGTGGGCGTGCCGGCCAGACGACTCGGTAGCGAAAGCGGTGCGGGCATTTCTGTCATATACGGTTTTCTAACGGTGGTTTAGACTTCGCGTCAACAGAATCCCCTTGTGGCGGAATGTCGAGAGCCACTAGAGTGGGAAGATGAGCCCACTGGAGAAAATCACCAAGGCCGAACTCCACCGACACCTTGAACTTTGCCTGCGTCCCGACACGATTTGGGAGCTCGCCCCGCAGTTCGGAATCGCCCTGAAATCCCAGCAAGAGTTTCAAGATCGCTTCATGATCTTGGAGCCCATGAAGGACTTAGGCACCGTGCTCAACAAGTTCATGGACACGCAGAAGCTACTCGCCTCGCCGCAGATTCTTGAGCGGATCGCGTTTGAGGCGTGCGAAGATTGCTACCTGAAAGAAGGCCTGCGCATCGTCGAGTTCCGTTACGCGCCGACGTTCATCGAGCAGGGTCACGACATGACTTTCGAGCAGATGCACGAAGCGATCGTGAAGGGCATCCGCCGCGCCGAGGCCACTTACCCGATGGCCGTGGGCCTGATCGCGATCATCCAACGCATTCTGCCCGTCAAAGACGCCGAGCGGGTCACGGCGTTCGCGATCGAACACAAGGACAGTTTCGTCGGGCTCGACCTGGCCGACAACGAAGAGGGCTTCGACAGCAAACCCTTCGCGCCGCTGTTTCACCAAGCGAAAGCCGGACTCGGCATCACCGTGCACAGCGGGGAATCGTCGCACCCGAAAGCTCCGAAGTGGGTGATGGACGCGGTCGACGTGCTCGGGGCCGAGCGCATCGGTCACGGCCTGCAGATCATTCACGATCCGGAAGTCATGACCAAGATCCGCGACCAGGGCGTCGTGCTCGAGCTCTGCCCGACCAGCAACATGCTGACCAACGCGGTTCCGGATTTGAAAGACCATCCGCTCAAAAAACTTTACGAATTCGGCATTCAAACGACGATCAATACCGACGATCCGGGCATCTTCAACACCAACTTGAATCGCGAGTACCGCATCTGCCGCGAGGTGCTCGGCATGTCCGAAAGCGATCTGGAGAAATGCGCGCAGATCGCCGCCGAGCGCAGCTTTATTCCGCGGGCCAAACGCCAGGCCGTTTGGCCCAGGCCTTTGGGAAGATAAAATGGCGGGGTTCTTTCAATTTTTCAAAGCCGCCCTGAAGAACCCGCTGCAGCTCTCGACTCCCTTTGAAAGCAGCCCGCGCGTGGGCCGTTTGTTCGCGCGCAATCTACGTCTCAGGGACGATCAAGTGGTCGTGGAGCTCGGCGTGGGCGCGGGCGCCATCACCGACGAAGTTTTGCCGGCGCTGAAAAGCCGAAAGCAGTACGTCGGCTTCGAGCTCAACGAAGGCCTTTATAAATTCCTGAAAGAGAAAAAATATCCCGATCTGGAATTTCACAACACGTCGGCGGAAAACTTGATCGAAAAACTGCGCGGTCGCAAGGTCGGCGCGGTGATTTCGACGTTGCCGTGGTCGCTTTTTCCGAAGGACGTGCGCGAGCGCATCCTGGATCAAGTGTTGGCGTCGCTCGATCCGGGAGGAACGTTTTCGGTTTTCGTGGCCATGCATGTGCTCTGGGCGCCGTCGATGCGGGCGCTTTTCGCGGATCTGCAACGGCGCTTTCCCGACTACACCTATGTCGACGAGCCGCTGAACCTCCCTCCGTGCCGGCTGTACTTCATGCGTAAGCGCGATTGAGTTCTTTCATCTTCACGACTTGCCCCGCCAATTCCTGGATGTCGTCCGGATCGTGAGTGATCAGCAAAGTCGGGATTTTACGGCGCAGGATCACTTGCTTGACCGTTTGCCGGGCTTCACGGCGCAATTCCGCATCCAGGCTCGAGAACGGTTCATCCAAAAACAGAAAGCGCGGCTGGGCGACGATCGCGCGCGCGAGCGCCACGCGCTGGGCTTCGCCCCCCGACAGAACGTGAGCCCTGCGCTTCAAGTAACTTTCCATGCGCAACTCCGCCGCTAAATCTCGAACGCGGGCTTTGGCCTCTTCGGCGCCCACTCCGCGCGCGCGGGCCGCGAAGCGAATGTTTTCTTCAGCCGACATGTGCGGAAAGAGCTCCAGACTTTGAAAGACCACGCCGAGCCGACGATCCGGCGCGGGCATAGCGGCCAGGTCCTCGCCTTTGAACGTCCAGCGCATGCCAGCCGTCTCTTCCAGCCCGATCAAACACCGAAACACCGAGGTCTTGCCCGAACCCGACGGGCCCCAGAGCGCGGTGATGCCCTGGTCGGGAATTTCCCAGCGCGGAATTTCTAAGCGGAAATCGCCGTAATCGCGGCGCAAGTTCTCAACGAGAGACATAGCGACCCACATTGACAAACAAGGCGTAAACACTCAAGCCCACGAGCATCAGCGGGTACATCAGGATCTGCGCGGCTTCCATTCGGTAATTGCCGATCAGGCTTTCCATCACGAGCGGCAACGTCTGCACGTCGCTCGCCAGTATCGAAGTCAGCGCGAAATCGCCGCACGCCCACAACGCCGCAAGGCCGGCGGCCCGGGCCACCGGAAGCGCGACTTGCGGCACGACAATCTCAAACAGCAATTGCGACCAACCCGCGCCCAACAGTCTGGCCACGCGAATCTGTCCGTGCAGTCCCGCCAGGGCCGAATGCACGATCCAGCGGTAAAGCAAGGGCAGCGAGATCAACGTCAGCGCCGCCACGAGTTTCAGCATATCGATCAACTCGCCCGCGCCGGGCAGGAGCAACAAACCAAAACCGGTGATCACCGGGCTCGGCGCCAAGTAGCCGTTCAAAAATCGGTTCAACCGCGCATGAGGGGTGACAAACGCGATCGCCAGAAAGAGCAGCAGGTGCAAAAAACCGACGCTCACCGCGATCAACACGGTCGTGATCGTCGCCGGGATCAGCGTGCCTTGCAGTCCGTCCGGCCAAGTCGCGTTTTGCACGGTGCCTAAAAACCAACCGAGCGCGATGAGTAAAAACGGCGCCAGCGTCAAGTACTTCAAACGCGGCCAAGCCAGAAAGCGCAAGCCTTGGCGGGCATGTTGGGGCGGCCAGAACGGCTGCGGCAACAACCATGCAAACACGAAGAGCATCAGCGATTGAAAGGCGGCGAACAAAACGGCTTTGTCCCATCGGCCTTCGATACGGACGGCGTCGTGAATGGCGACTTCTAAAGTCACGCCGCGCTCACCGCCCAAGAGCAATGGAATCGAAAAACTCGTGAAGCAGACGCTGAACACAAACAAGAACAGGCAACCGACGTCGGCCCTTAACAACGGCCAGGCGATGCGCCGCCAAAACGCGCCGGATTTCACGCCGAGCACCCAGGCCGTCTCGCTCAAAGCGCCCAGCCGACTATGAACCAAACGATCGAACGCCACGGCGACCAAACCCATGTTGAGCAAGATATGCGCGGCGACGACCGCGCCCAATCCGTAAGGGAAGGCCCCGAACGGCGCCGCCAGGTTCAGCAATCCCAAGGACAAAAACAAAGGCGGAATCATATTCGGCAGAAGCAACGCGAGCTCCACCCAGCCGCGGCCGCGTTCGCTCCATGCTTGCAGCCCC
>DAISHW010000176.1:4864-5884 GCA_036822295.1 Bdellovibrionales bacterium
AAAGCCAAACCGCCGAACAAAGCTCCGCAAGCGCTGAGCGACGCCTGCCAAAAGGCCAGGCGCAGATGCGACACCCAATCGCCGGTCGCGGGCAGCGACCAGACGTTCACGCGCACGAGCCATATCAAAAACGGCGAGAGTAAAAAGAAGCCCAAGAGGACGCGGATGAGATTCCGCGCGAACTCAACGGCGGAAGGCTTGGTCCCAATCACCGAGATCCTTGCCGACGCCCGTGCGGATCGTCTTGAGCTCGGGCAATTGCCCGAAGATCGTGCCTTCTTCCAAACCTTTGATCACCGGGAACATGAAATTCTTTTCCATAATGAGTTTCTGCGCCCAAGGCTGAAGCATCTGTCCGACGAATTTTTCGGCCAGATCGCACTCGCGACAAGACGACGGCACGGCCGCATACTCGACTTGCACGGGATGCCCGTCGCGGAAACTCAAAACCTGGTAATCGCGATTGCTTTCGGCGCCCCAGTGATACGCCAGCGAAGTCAAATAGGACCAGACGAATCGCGTTTGATCTTTTTTGAACAAGCCGTAGGAAAACGCCCAGCTCGGCGAAACGCTGTTCACGTTCGGTTTGAACCGCTCCAGGAACTCGACCGTGCGCGGACCTTTCACGGACTTGATCCAATGGAAGAATTGAAGACCCGGTGAGCTCGAGCGCGGATCTTGAAGCGCGAACTGACCCTTCAACTCCGGCTTCAACAAATCGTCGATCTCCGCCGGCAAAGCGCCCGCGGCTTTATGGTAAACGAAAGTCAGCGGACTCCAATCGAAAGGCACGAAGCGCGGGCTCGCGTACTCGGAGATGACGGGATGGCGGCCTTCGGAACCGAAGAACATCTCGCGCCACTTGAACTCTTTTTCGGCGTCGGGAAGCATCAACTGATCCAAGCCGATCACGATATCGAAAGGGGCGGCGCTCTGGGCGATCTTCAAACGTTCAAGCAAAAGGCCCGCGTCGCCGGCCGTGACGACCTCGACGTTCACGTCGTTTTCCTGTTTGAAGCG
>DAISHW010000177.1:0-389 GCA_036822295.1 Bdellovibrionales bacterium
CGCCGAGCGCGAGCTCGCTGCCTTCGGATTGGCTGCCCGCATGAGTTTGCTCGACGAATTGCGCGCGCGCATGACCCAGATGGGTATCGTGCCAAAGAAGGCGTTCGGTCAAAATTTTCTGGTCAATCCGCAGGTGATTCAGAAAATCCTGTCGGAGGTGCGGCGCCACGAGTTCGAAGAGCTGATCGAAATCGGCCCAGGGGCCGGCGCCCTCACTGAGCCCATGCTCGCGCTTGGGCTGCGTCCGCACTTGATTGAGCTCGACGAAGACTTGATCGAATACTGGCAGCGGCGCGAGATGACCGTCACCGCCCACGATGCGCTGACTTTGGATTGGACGCGATTGCATTTGCCCGCGCCGTCATTGCTCGTCAGCAACTTGCCGTATC
>DAISHW010000177.1:399-5857 GCA_036822295.1 Bdellovibrionales bacterium
ATTTCGACCAGCATCGTGATCGAACGCTGTCTCGGGCCCGAATCGATTCGTTGGATGGTCCTGATGTTCCAAAAGGAAGTCGCACAACGTTTGATGAGCGAAACCCGCTCGAAAGAGTACGGCATGCTTTCGGTGATGGCGCAGTTGCACTTTAAAATGAAGAAAGTCGCCGATTGCGCGCCCAAGGACTTCTTTCCGGCTCCCAAAGTCGCCAGCCGCGTGCTCGCTTTCGAGCGCCTGCCCGTAGAGGGGCTCGGACTGCCGTTCCTACGTTTTGTAAAGGCGGCCTTCGCCTTCCGACGCAAGTTTTTATTGAAAAACCTGGGCGGAGTGGTGGATAAGGCCAAGGTGCTCCGCGCCTTCGAAGAGATGGGGCTCAGCGATAAGGCGCGAGCCGAAGAGCTAAGCCCACGGCAGTTCGCGGAGCTCTTCAAGAAGGTATATGAGCATTAAGATCATCACTGAAAACAAAAAGGCCTGGTTCGACTACGAGATCCTTGAAAAGTACGAGGCCGGTTTGGTGCTCATGGGCAGCGAAGTGAAGTCGCTTAGAAATGCCCAAGCGAATTTGAAAGATTCGTACGTCGCATTTCGCGGCCACGAAGCCTTTCTGCAGAATGCGCACATCAGTGTCTATCAAGCGTCGAGCTACAACAACCATGAGCCCGAACGCCTGCGCAAACTCTTGCTCAAACCGCGCGAGCTCTTCGAGATTAACAAAGGCATCACCGAAAAAGGCCTGACCTGCGTGCCGCTCAAAATGTACTTCAAAAAAGGCATCGCCAAGGTCGAGATCGCCCTAGCCAGGGGTAAGAAGAAGGGCGACAAACGCCAGGCTTCGAAAAGCAAAGAAGCCGACCGCGACATCCAACGCGCGCTTCGTCGCTAACCGTCAGTGCTTTTCCCTCGCCAATCATAAAACACGCCGTTTTCGTCGCGAAGCACGCCGGGCAGCTCGAGTTGATGCAGTAAATCGTGATGCGCTCCACAGAGCAGGATCAAATTGCCCAGATCATTGGTGCCGCCCTGACTGCGCGGGCGAATGTGGTGCACTTCCACCCACTTGTCCTGCGCGCATCGCTCGCCCTTGACGTGAAATTCGCAACGCCCGCCGGCCTTTTCATAAACCATATTCTTCACCGCCAGCGGAATAACCTCGCCGGCATCTACCTTGCCCGGGCAAGGTTCACTCGCGCTTTCGATAGAAGTTTCAACCACTTCCTCCTGCGCGCTCACCTCCCGGAGGCGCACCCGCTTGGCCGCGCCCCGCCCCTTCGCGCGCCGGGCCTTTTGCACGGGATCATTGCGCTTCACGTAGTCCGTGGCCAAAAACTCCACGACTTCGGACAACGTCAGGTGCCGGCCGAACCTCTGGCAAAGCAAAGACTGAGCGCGCTCGACCTCGGCGAAATTGGAAACCGTGACCTCTAAACGCACTTTGTCTTTAGAAATGGGCCGCACCCGATCTCGCCGCGCGGCCTCGGGATTCCGGATCGCGATCTCGATTTCAATCTCGCGCTTGGATTTCGTCCGCGCGATCTCCAAAATCTCATCGGCATTTTCATTGGTCAAAATCGAGACAACCCGGCTCGCCTTGGATACCGACAAAGCCTGAGTCCGCAACTCCTCACGCAGCGCCGGCACAGGCCGGGTCTTCCGTGCCACTCCGATAAACGCCACCGCGATCGACTCCGTCATGTCCAGCTTCTTCAATGCGTAGTCGAACAAACTCGTGCACCCGAAGTCCTGCCAGAGCCGCCGGCGATCGAACTCAATCAAATGCCGAATGATCTCCCACTCGGTCTTCCGGTGCTCTCGGAGCAAATCCAATATCTTCTTGTGCATGTCTTTAGCAAGTACGCGCATGGGGGAACCTCCAAAATCGCGCCTACCATAACATAAGATTTAACGAAGAAAACCGCGCCCGATATAAATAAATTAAAGTTACTGAAAATCGAACCGCGCGTCCGAAACGCGGACCGCCACCTACGTCGCGTCCGCTTCCGTGCGCTCCGTCTGCCGACTCTGCGTACGCCACATCCCGGCGTAAATTCCGCCTCGCGACAATAAATCCCCATGCGTGCCACGCTCCACGATCCGCCCGTCCTTCAAAACGACGATCTCATCGGCGTGCGCGATGGTCGACAAGCGATGCGCGACGATCAAAGTCGTGCGGTCCCGCGAAATCCGCTGGAGTTCCTTCTGGATCTCTTGCTCATTGTGCGAGTCCAGGGAAGAAGTCGCTTCGTCAAACACCAATATAGGAGGATTCTTCAGCACGGTGCGCGCGATCGCCACGCGTTGCTTCTCGCCGCCGCTCAACTTCAACCCGCGCTCGCCGACTGGCGTGTCGTACCCGGCGCCTAAGCTCGACACGAACGACTCGATATTGGCGGCGCGGGCGGCCCCGGCGATCTCATCCGTGGAAGCGCGCGGCGGGCCATACGCGATATTGTAGCCGATCGAATCGTTGAACAGCACCGTGTCCTGCGGCACCACGCCGATCGCCGCCCGCAAAGAAGACTGCGTCACCGCGCGCACGTCTTGCCCGTTCACCAAAACCGATCCGCCTGTCGCGTCGTAAAAGCGAAACAACAAACGCAAGATCGTGGATTTGCCGGCGCCGCTCGGCCCCACGATCGCCAACGTGCGACCGGCGCCAATCTTAAAGCTCACGCCCTTTAAAATTTCGCGCGCCGAAGAATACCCGAACCGCACGTCGCGGAACTCAACCGTAGCCGCGCCACCCGCCAACGTCACGGCGTCGAAACGGTCCGCCACGCTCGCGTGAACGTCCAATAGTTCAAACATCGTTTCCATATCGACCAATGAATTCTTGATCTCGCGGTAAACAAATCCCAAAAAATTCAACGGCAAATACAACTGAATCAAAAACGTATTCACCAACACGAAGTCGCCCACCGAAATCCGGCCCGCGACGACATCGCGACCCGCCATCAGCATCAACGACAATAATCCCGCGCCGATCACGAGCGCCTGCACGACGTTCAAGACCGACAAACTCGACTGCGCCTTCAGGGCCGCTCGCTCGTAGTTCCGCAAAGAATGGTCGAAGCGGCGATATTCATGTTCTTCGTTCCCGAAGTACTTCACGGTTTCGAAATTCAGCAGGCTGTCGATCGCCTTGGTGTTCGCCGTCGTCTCCTCGGCGTTCATCGTCTTGCGATGCTGCAAACGCCACTCGGTCACGTACAAAGTCAAAGCGATGTACACCACGATCGTTGCGAACGTGACGGCGGCGTAATAGGTGTCGAAGTGATACAGCAAGACCCCGGTCACCAGCCCGATCTCGAGCAGCGTCGGCAGAATATTGAACGTCATGAAATTCAACACAAATTGAATCCCGCGCGTCCCGCGCTCGATCACCCGGGACAATCCGCCGGTCTGCCGCGACAAATGGAAATCCAAGGACAAAGAATGCAAATGCTTGAACGTCCCCAATGCGATCACGCGCTGGGCGTGCTGGGCGACGCGCGCGAAAATCAAATCGCGAAACTCACCGAACAATCCCGACAACAAGCGGGCCGCGCCGTAAGCCAGAATCACGCCCAGGGGCAAAACCAACGCCGCGGGCCCCGACAATTGATCCACCGCGGTCTTCAGCAGGAACGGCACCCAAACGTTCAAAACCTTCGCGCCCACCAGGAACAGAACCGCGACCACGACGCGCGCGCGCAACTCCCAGCGCCCGCGGGGCCACAGATAATGAGCCAAAGTGCCCAACGTCGACCAATGATTCGTCTTAACTTTAGACATGAACCACTTTTACGGCCAAAACCCCCACCTGGCCAGCCCTAACCAACCCGACCATGGTCGGTCTAAGATTGATGCCCGAAAGGCGGCTCTTTATCATAAGGTGTATGCGCAAAATACTGGTCCTTGTCCTAACCATCGCCGGCTGCGTGTCCTCAAGCCCCTCGAAAGAGCGCGCCCAAGATCGCGAAAAAATCAAAAATGAACTCGGCTCCGAAATGTCGCTGCAAGAGGATCGCGCCACACTCGACGCTCTTAGAAAGGATATCCCCGCCGAGACCCGCAAACAGAACGACGAGATGGCGCTCCATCTCAACTTGATGAAGCAGGGGACGGAGTCGCCGGCCGCCGTAAGGGATAAATTCCAATCCCTGATCAGGAAAAAGCGCACCGAGTTCCGCGAGAAATCGCGGAAGCTCCGCGACGACTACCGCGGTGACGAAACCAAACGCCGCGATGAATTCCTGAACGCGCAAAAGACGAAGCGCGACGCCTTCATGCGCCGCAAACGCGACAGCGCGCAAACTCGCGCCTTCACGGGCGAGCAAGAGAAAGCGCGGGCGGCTTTCTTCAGCGACGAACGCGCCCGCCGCCAAAACTTCGAGTCCGATATGAACGCGCAGAGTAAAGATTTCGACGCCTACATGCGCGAACGCCAAAAAGAATTCGACGAACAGTACCGCCAGTACTCGAAAAAGTTCTCGGAACGGCCGAAAGAGAAGAACGCGGTCACCGGTGACGATTTCAAGCGGCTGGAAGAAACACCCGCAAGCCCACTGGGCACGGAGGATTAAATGGGCCTACTCATGTGGATCTGGATTGTAAGCGTCCGCGCGGATACGCACTGCCAAAAGCTGATCAACGCGCAGCTCGCTAAAATGAACTTCGGTTCGTGGGACAAGCCCGCGCTGGCGGTCAATAAGGCCTCGACGCCCGATCCGCAAATCGACCCCCGAGCGGCCAAAGCACAAGCGCTCCGCGCATACAAGCACGCGCAAAGATCATTCCTTCGCGAGGCCAAGCAGGCGGCTCAAAAAAACGGCCGGCGCTGGGACTCCGCCGACGTCGAACGGGCCCAAAAATCCTTCGATGCCGGGCCGGGCGCTCCGCTCCTGAAAAGACTCAATAGCGTCTCCGATTCGCGCGACACGCTTGCCACCGAGTTCGCCATCGCCAAACTGGCGCCAAAATCGAAAGTGGAATTCAAAAAGGACCTTGAAAGGTTCACGGTCTATCGCGACTCGGATAACCGCACGATCGCGCTCGGCCGTGAAATTCAAAGAAACCAGGAACTGCGCGTGAATCGCGATCTGCTGGTCATTTCTCCGTCGGACTGCAAAATCACGAAAGTCTTGGCCGAGGAAGGCGGGCGGGCGATTCAAGTCACCGCTCCGGCTTGCATAGGCTTCGCGACTCACAAAGAGCGCGGCGCCACAAGCCTGAAGCTTTTCTTGAATAGAAAAAAGGTCGCCACATATTATCAGGACGGCGAGGGCAAGCCGGTTCTGGAGGACGAACTCCAAAATCAGGACATCGAACAGGCCGAAAAACTCTGTCAAACTCACCATGCGGATATGGCCAGCGAAGACACCAAGAAGGCCGACGGCGCCGATCCCGAAGCGCCGGCGAAGGCGGATCGCTAAAAGCCACGCCTTCGACTAAGTTCGGGCGCGGCCCGCGCGCT
>DAISHW010000178.1:0-5803 GCA_036822295.1 Bdellovibrionales bacterium
ACATCGAAATCTTCCCGTCGATTTACTTAGGCGGATCGCTCGTGCTCGGCGCCAACAAACCCGGGGTGGCGGCTCTCTTAAAGGAGCTTCCGCCGGTCGAGAACTACCCGTTCCAGCTGATCAACCACGCGGCCTTCCACACACCGCTCATGGTAGAGACGGCCGAAAAGGCTTTCCGTAAACTTTCGCGCGATCTGTTCTCGGCGCCCGGGATCCCGATGATCGACGGGCGCGGCGCGATCTGGCAGCCCTATTCCACGAACGTCGACGATCTTTACCACTACACGCTCGGTCATCAAGTGGTTGAGGTCTACGACTTCACCAAGGCGATCACCGTGGCGCTCAAAGAGTTCGCGCCCGATCACCTGGTGCTGCTCGGCCCGGGGTCCTCTTTAGGAGGTTCGCTCGGCCAAGTGATGATTGAAAACAAATGGAAGAATCTGGATTCCAAAGCTTCGTTCGCGAAACTGCAGGCCGAAGATCCGTTCGTCCTGGCCATGGGCCGCGCCGATCAACGCGGCCGCGCTGTCAAGCCTTAGGGACCATCTGGCGCGTGAAGAAGCGGCCGGTGAGCCTTAGCGCTTCGCCCCAGCTGTCCTGGAGCGTGTGATCGACGTTTTTAAGCATGTGCATCTCGACCTCGCGGCCCGCGCGTCTCACCGCCCGCAGATCCGCCCGCACCGAATCCAGATCGATCATGCGATCCTTATCGCCGTGAATGGCCAGGATGGGGACCTTCACCTTTTCGAGCGCCTCTTTGGTGCGGTCGTTGTCATAGGACATCCACGTGGCGTGCGAATTGCCGAACCACGTGAGCGCGCGGCTTTCGGGGCGCGCGTAGACCCGAGCGATGCGCTTCAAGACCTTGCCCTCTTGGCGGGAACCCATCTTGAAGATCTCTTCGTCGATCCAGCTGCGGGTGCCGCCCGAGATCAACGCGAGCGCGCGCACGCGGTCGTCACGCAAAGCGATCTCGGGGCTCAAGTAGGCGCCTTCCGAGAAGCCCATCAGCAGAATGCGATCGCCAGGCGGGATCCAGGCGCGCATGACCTCCAGGTAATCGCGCACGCGGGTATCGCGGCGAAACGACGGTTCAAACACGGAGTCGATCACCCTTCCCGAGGGCAGAACGCCAGGCTTGCCGATCACCAAAATATTGGGGGGCAAGTCGAAACGGCGGGTCAGGACTGACCGTTCAGACTCGTTGAAATCTGTCCACTCCGCAGCCGACCCTGATAAAAATACGATCCACCACCGCGAGCCGGTGAGCGATTCGCGAATAATAAGGCGGCGGCGGTCGTGCAGGGAAATCTCGTGGAACACGCGTGCTGGTTCAGCAATATCCGTGCTCGGCGACAGCCGCGCTTGGACACATGGGTTGCTAAGTTCAAAGTTCGACCAGTCTAAATCGGCCGCTACTCCGACAAAGCGCGGAGCGCCGCCATCGTCCGCACCAGCGACACCGAAGCGAAGATCACGGCGTTCTAATTTGAACAAAGATATTTGAAACCCGCGGCGTCCATCTCAAGACGCCCGCGTTTGGTGAACGAGAAGTCGAGCGTCCGCGCGGAGTACTCGCCCCGGTGCGCGACAAGACTCGACTCGTGCACCGGCACGAACTCGCTCTGCGCCAACCCGCACGGAGAAAGCAGCCCGCGCACCGTCATCACGTCCCCGTCCAGACGAAGGCGATCGTTTTCGTTCTGGCCGAAATCCTGACCGCCCGCATAGACGGGATAACTCAAAGTCTGAAACCGGCTCGGCAAGAACGTTTCGATGAAAACGCGGGTGGCGCCCGCTTGGTTCGGCAACGCCACGCGAATGAACTCGCGATCGGCCAACGCGCGCTCCAAAGGGTCGATCCAACCGGCGATCTCCGCGTTGAGCCGCGCGACTTCGGCGCGCACCCGGGGGTCCGCGGGCTTGCCGCTCGGCGCGTTTGGCGCGGTCTCACGCGAACCGAGCAGAATGTCGAGCGGCGAGCGGGCGTCGCCGGCTTCCGTCTTCCAGTGCGGATCGGTCAAATCGAGTTGGAATCCCGCGACCGCGCCGAGCCAATAGCCTTCGCCTTCCAGGCCTTCGCGGAGCGCGACCGGATTTTTCTTCGCCCATTTCATATTGAACTGCGCGAGCTTTTCGCCCGGCGCCTGGCAGCCGAGTTCGCCGAGCGCCACGGACATGCGCTCCGCGTAGCGGGCGGAGCCTTCGCGGCCGTCGACGCTCGCGCTCACCTCCGCCGGATACCCGTCGCGCCATTGGCGGAACCAATAGGCCGCGCCGTCCAGATCGCCTTTGATCAACGCGACTTCGAGCCTTTTGCGCCACTCGCGCGGGCGCGACTCGAGCGGATAAGCGCGTCCGCCCGCGCCCGCGCGTTCAAGATGCTGATGTTTGAACTCGTGAAACGCTTCATGGACCGCGAAAGCGAACGCCTCTGTTTTGGCTCGGCCCGTGATCGCCAAATCCGTGACCACCGTCATGCGGCCGCGGAAGTCGACGACCGTGAAGTAATCGACGGCAAGAAGCGAATCCCGCTCGGTCCCTTTGAGCTCTTCGGGCGCCGCTTGCTCGGCGCCGATCAGCCACGCCGCGCGTTTGGATTTTTGTATGAACACAAACTGAGTTTTGCGCCAATCGAGCGCGGGCCAGACTCGCTCCGGGCAACCGAGCAAAACCTGGTGAAAGGCATGGGCCGCGTAAACCACGCCGTCCGGCGTTCGCGCCTTGGCGAAGGCCGATCCGGCACTCACGAGTATGAGCAGGCTGAGCAGAAGACGCACGCGGACACCCCGATTCCAGTATGTTTTTACCGAAATCGCCGGACGAAAGGTGGAAATTCAAAGGCTCCGGTAAACGCTTCCGGAATGTCTAAAAGTTCGACGGCCGTCTAGGGCGTCGGCCGGCGCGAGCGCGATTTGTCGCCCCCGGCTTTTTTCAAGATGGGGACGCGTTTAACCCCTTGCCGCCTTGGTCCCCTTTGCATTTTCGAAATGGCAGGGAGGGTACTTCAATGATCAAAAACATTATGGCTCTGATGGGCCTGGTAACGATGGTGGCACTGGCCGCTCCGGAAATCGCGATGGCCAAGAAAGCTCGCAAAAAATCGAGCGGTGGCGGCGGCCCTTACGCGGGTCAAGTCTGCAACCGAGGCGAAAAAGACGACCTCAAATGCATGATCTGCACGGTGATGTACGAAGCCGGTCCGAATCACGTGGATCGCGTGGCCGTGACCCAGGTGATCTTGAAACGCATGCAGACTTCCGGCTATCCGAAGACCGCTTGCGGGGTCGTGCAGGCCAAAGGGCAATTCGTGGTTTGGAACAAACATCTTAAAATTCGTTCCGCGGACGCCGCCGCCGTTCACAAAGCGGTGATGGAAGGCCGCGCGAGAGGCGCGGGTCCGTATCTGGGCTTCCGCTCGTACTGCCGTCCCGGCACGGGCGACACGAAACTCGCCGCGAAGGGCAACTGCTACCGCAAAAAGGCCGACCTGCTGGATTTCAAATCCTATGACTTGCCGATCGACTTCGCCGAACTCGAAGACGGCGTCGTCGACGCTTACAACGCGGAACGCATTCAGACCGCGACGATCGAAAACACTCTAAACGTCCGCGATATCCCGGGCGCGACCGCGATCAATTGACAATCCACGCCTGAACCCAGACCATTTTTAGGATGCAACCTAAATGGGTCTGGGCTTTCGGGATTCTGACAACGGCACTTGCTTACTTCCGAATTTATTTCGGCGTCGAAATCACCGACGAAGCCTATTACGTCGCGGTCGCGTATCTCTCGTCGATCGGGGGCACGCCTTACGTCAACGACGTTTATTTTCAGCAGAACGCCTCGCTGGTCTATGAACCCGTCGTCTATCTTTACCATTTTTTCTTTGGCGGAACGGGCATCATCTTGTTCGTGCGGCATTTGTACTTCGGGCTCGCCTTGAGCGTCGCGGTTTCTTGGACTCTCGTGCTTCGCCGTTTCGTGCGTACCGATTTCGCGTTTTTGATTTCATTGTTGCCCGTGACCTTCGTTTTGTCGGCCGTGCCGTCACTCGGTTACAACGCGGTGGGCTCGCTGGGCTTCGGGTTGGGCGCGGCGCTGGCGCTCAATGGCGCGCTCGGGGGGCGCACTCTGCTGCCCGCGGGCTTCGTGTTTTCGCTGGCCTTGTTCGGTTACCCGACGTTCGCGCCGGCCGTCGTGTTGCTCTACCTGGCCATGCTCTTCTGGTTTTGGAAAGAGCGGGGCGAATACCGGCTCGACGTCTTGCTGAGCGGCGTGCTGGGCGCCGCGCTCGTGGTCACGTATTTCGCGTTGCTGGTTTGGCGCGTGGGGTTTGAGAATTTGGAGTTCTCGTACGAGGTGGCCGTGGTCTTCGGGGCGCTCGGCAGCGCTTGGGACAAGGTTCGGTACACGATCGATTTCAGCCGGGAGTCCGGCGCGCCATGGTGGACTTGGGCGCTCGCGGCCGCGGCGTCGATCGGTTTGAAGGTTTGGCGCCGGGAATGGTGGCCGGTAGCGGTGTTCGGCTACGGCGTGGCTTGCCTGACCCTGGCGCTGTACGGAAATCCGCCGCCCTCGCATTTGTTCCTGACATTCGCCGCTTTGCTCGGCATTCCCCTGTTCGTCACGCGCGAGCGCTCAAGATTTTGGGTCTTCGCGACCGGCATTTACGCGATCACCATGATTCAAGCCGCGGTCGTCGCTTGGACGAGCGGCAATTCGATCTACAACGCCTCGCTCGCCTCGCAGTACGCGTTGATGATGGTGCTGATGATGGCGGCCAGGAACTCTTCGCGCGCGATCACGTTCGCGACGCTCGTCTTCGTCAATCTCTGCTTGTTGTTTTGGACTTACAATTACATGTACCGCGATGACAGCCTGTGGTCGCTCGACGCCGTGATGGAAAGCGGTCCGTGGGCCGGCATGGTCACGAGCGCCGAAAGAAAAGCCCTGCTCGAAGAAATTGAAGCCGATATCTTACGTGCCGCGGAAAAGGGCCGCTCGATCCTGTTCTACGATTCGTTTCCGGGCGGCTATTTCTACACCGATCTTTACCCGGCCACGCGTTCCGTCTTCATTCATCCGATGCCGTACGGCACGCCGATGCGGGAAACGTACTATAAATACTATTTGAACCCCGCCAATCGGCCTGACGTGTTCTTTCAATTCGAAAGTTTTCCGTATTCGCGAACGACCGGCTACGCCTATCGGAACTCATGGTCCATGTCACCCGACGACAAGTTCTACGATCAGTTGCCACGCAGCGGAGAATACGAGTTACTGTGGCAACGGCCGCATTACAAAGTGTGGCGCAAGAAGGGGCTATGACCGCGATGATTCTGGTCGGCGGGGCCGGCACAAGGTTGAAATCGGTCGTTTCGGACGTGCCCAAACCGATGGCGCCCATCCAGGGCAAGCCGTTTTTGGAATACCAGATCCGCTATTTGCGCAAACAAGACTTCAAAGACATCGTTCTGCTGACCGGCCATATGGAAGAAGCGATTCGCGACCACTTCGGCGACGGCTCGGATCTCAACGTCTCGATCACCTATAGCCACGAGGAAAAGCCGCTCGGCACGGGCGGGGCCATTCGCCAAGCGCTCGAGGATTCCACCGACGAGTCGGTCGTCGTGTTCAACGGCGATTCGATCCTGTTGACCGATCTGCACCGCTTTCGCCGCGAGGCCCGCGCGCCGATCACCCTGGCCGTTCATCATGAAATCGACACCGCCCGCTACGGATCGGTCGAGATCCACGGTCACCGCGTGGTCGCGTTTCACGAAAAAAATCCCGCGGCGGG
>DAISHW010000179.1:0-5803 GCA_036822295.1 Bdellovibrionales bacterium
GGAGGGATGACCGAGGCCAACTTTTTCGACGGCGAAGGCAATCACATGGCGGTCAGGATCTTCGCTCTGACGTTGCACTTTTCAAGAATGAAACGCGATTAGAATATTTCTTGGCCGTCGAAAAAGTATTCGAGAGAGACCGGAGTTCTCCGGTATACGGGAAGTGCCCTCGCTGATGAAAGCAGATCCGAATCAAGGCCAGCGTCATCGATGTCAGGTGATGGGCTTGCTCCAGATTCTCGGCCACTTACTGGACAGTGATGCGCGTGTTGGACACGTTTCCGCAACGCACAGAGAGATTGTAGAAGTGCGCCGCGACCTCGGGGTGCAAACGGACGCAACCATGCGAAGCCGGGCGGCCCAGGTTCTTGATCGCACCCGTGCCGTGCACGGCATAGCCGCCGTAATAAAAGATCGAATGGGGCATGGGTGAGTTGTCGTACGTTCTCGAATACCACATTTTGTGGCGGCGCGTGCCGTTCCAAGCGCCCTTGGGAGTCGCATAGCCTTTGCGGGCGGTGCTAACCCGGGTGTCGAACAGTTTGCCTCCGCCGGAATTGTACGCGGTCGCGGTTTGCGAGCCCTTGTCGACGACCAGGGACAGGCAGCGCGAAGCGATGTGCTCGGGCGCGATGTTGTCAGAGGCCTCGTCCATCGGAATATTCATCTCTTCCGCGATCTGTTCCGGAGTGATCTCGTCCGGCTCCACCGATTCATCGATGTATTGGTCGACATAGCCGTAATCGACGACTTCCGCAGGGGAGGTGACGGTGGGTTTGGGCATGGCGACGGCCGATGCGGACACGGCGAGCAACAAGGCGGCGACGAACGACTTCATTCAAAATCTCCTGTAACCGGGTAGGGGGATCGCGTTGATTTTTAATGCAATGCGAAGACGTCTGGCTAGGGACGTTTTTACAATCAGAATTCCATGCGGAATTGACCGGCGCCGCCCTCCCAGGTCTCGCCGCCGCCGAAGCGGTCAAGGTCGAACGTGAAGAGCAGGTTGAGCTCTCCGGCATGCTTGAATTTAAGGGCGGACTTGACGTTCAAACGGTGCTCGAAATCCCAACTCGATTCGGTCATCTCGTAGCCGAAATGCCAGTTCAAAATCCCCCACGGCTTCTCGGACGGAAAGGTCGCATACCAGAGCGTGGGCAGCCATTCGCGAAGCGTCGCGCGCGCTTCACGGATCTCTCGCTGATAGTAGTTCAACCCGGGCGTCCACAAGCCCAACGAAGTCGCGCGCGTATACTCCAACTGATGCAAAGCCCGGCGGCGCTCGGTCGGGACCTGTGCGGCGCTCGCGCCGAACGAGCGGTCATACAAGATACGACACCCGAGCGAATGCCCCAAAGGCAAGCGCCGCTGGCCGGCTATCAACATAGCGGCGTGACTGATCTCTTCGGTCACGACTCCGCCCACGACCGCCATGGCCTTGGGTTGGTGATGGACTTCCATGTTCAAATACGTGTCGTCGTTCAGCCACCTGGCCGACAAAGTGCGCGCGACGGGGGCTCGCGCCCAGCTCTCACCGGCCACGGAGCGTTTTTTGCGATCGAAGTCGCCCCAGAGCTGGGAGTAACGAATCTCCCACTCCTTGGCCGGCGTGAGATAAACCGAGCCGCCCATGTCGTTTTCAGATTTGTACAAAGACGGCATCCCGAACGCCGACACGGCCCAAAGCGCCGACAACCGGTACTTCAATTCAATCGGCAGCTCCGCGCGATCCGCTTCGAAATCGCGTTCGGTGATCCACTGGACCGTCACGCTCAAATCATCCGATAGGGGCTTTTGTATCTTCAGGTATGAATAATATAAAAAATGTTTACTACCGATGCTGCCCAGCGTGAAATCATAGGTTTGCGAAGCGCGCGCGTTCGCGGCCTCCCACGCGATCGGCCGCTGGTAGGTCAGATAGTCGCTCGAGGCTTCCGAGTCCCAATGTGACGGCGAATCCAAACCGAGCTCGGAAAGCCCGGTGGTGACACGATAGTGATTCGTTACGGGAAAGGCGAAAACCGAAAAAGGCCATGCAAGCGCGAGGAAGAAAATCCCCCGCACCGAAATCAGCCCAACTCCATTTTGGCGATGGTCTGCAGCTGCATGTTGCTCGTGCCCTCGTAAATCTGACCGATCTTCGAATCGCGCCAGAATTTCTCGACCGGGTACTCTTTGGTGAAGCCGTTACCGCCGAACAGATCGACCGCCATCGACGTGATCTTCTCGGCGTTGCGCGAAGCGACCAGTTTCGCCATCGCCGCGTCTTTCACGAAATCAACCCCCGCGTCTTTCAAGCGGGCGGCGTTGTACACGTGGAGCCGCGTGGTCTCGAGCAGGCAGCGCATCTCGGCCAACTGAAATTGCACGCCCTGGAACTGGCCGATCGCTTTCCCGAACTGCTCCCGCGTTTTGATGTAGCTCACGGTCGCTTCAAATGCGCCTTGCGAGATGCCGAGCATCTGCGCGCCGATGCCGATGCGCCCTTCGTTCAAGGTTTCGATCGCGATCTTGTAGCCTTTGCCGACCTCGCCGATCACGTTCTCTTTCGGGATCTGGCAGTTCTCAAACAGCAACTCGCAGGTGCTCGAAGCGCGGATGCCGAGTTTGTCTTCTTTTTTGCCGACTTTGAAGCCCGGGAAGTCACGCTCGACCAGGAATCCCGTAATGCCTTTATAGCCTTTCGAGAAATCGGTGTTCGCGAACACCAGGAACAAATTGGCCTCGCCCGCGCTGGTGATCCAGAGCTTGTGGCCGTTCAAGACGTAGTGCGAGCCCTTGTCCTCGGCCTTCAATTTCATCGCGAAGGCGTCGGAACCGCTGGCGCTCTCAGACAGGGCGTAAGCGCCGACCCAATCTTGCGCCAAATGCGGTAAGTACTTTTTCTTCTGCGCCTCATTGGCGTTTTTGAGCAAAGCGTTGGTCACCAAAGTGTTCTGCACATCGATGATGATCGACACGGAAGCGTCGATACGGGCGGCCTCTTCGACCGCCAAACAGGCTTGCGTGAACGAGCCCCCGGTCCCGCCGTGCGACTCAGGAATCTCCAAGCCCATGACGCCCATTTCGAAGAGCTTTTTGATCAGCCCGGGGTCGAGCTGACTGTTCTCTTCCATCTCGCCCACGATCGGTCGAACTTCGCCCTCAAAAAACTCGCGCAAAGCGCCGCGGAAGGCGTTTTCATCATCACTCATGGTGGTCAGGGCGGGGCGGATATCGCTCACGGGCGCTACTCCTTTAAACGAAACATTTCAATTGGTTGACTCATTCGATGGATAGATTAAATTGAACAGGAATGCAAAGTCCTTATCGCGTACTTATCGCTAAGCCCGGCCTGGACGGTCACGATCGTGGTGCCAAAGTGGTGGCACGTGCGCTTCGTGACGCTGGCTTCGAGGTCATTTACACGGGCCTGCACCAAACTCCGCAGATGGTGGTCGAGGCCGCGGTCCAAGAAGACGTCGATATCGTCGGGCTTTCGATTCTATCCGGCGCGCACGTGCCCCTGGTCACGGCCGTTCAAGAACTGTTTAAATCGCGCGCCATAGATAAACCGATTTTCGTGGGCGGAATTGTCCCTCCGGATGATGCAAAGCTTCTACGATCGGCGGGCGTGGCCGCGGTCTTCGGGCCGGGATCTTCGAGTCAGGAAATCGTCGCGGAAATTCATCGCGTTCTCAAAGCCTAGAAAAGGGTTGCCCATCGCGTTGAGGTCTTTTAGTTTCAATTCATAAATTATGAAAGTCATTGAACATATCGAGAGTGCGCGGGCGCCCTCTTTCTCATTTGAAATTATTCCTCCGCCGCGGGGTCGTACGGTCCGCGACCTGATTGAAGTCGTTGAGACATTGGTTCCCGTGAAGCCCATGTGGATCGACGTGACGTCGCATTCCGCGAGCGCCTATTTCCAAGAAGACCGTGAAGGCACTTTGCGCCGCCGCACGTATAAAAAGCGTCCCGGCACGCTCGGCATCTGCGGCATCATCCAGAATCGTTTCAAGATCGACACCGTGGCCCATATTTTATGTTTAGGTTTTTCGCGTGAAGAGACCGAGGACGCGCTGATCGAGCTCAATTACCTGGGCGTCGAGAACATCCTGGCGCTGCGGGGCGACGGCCTGAATTACGAGAAGCGCTACTCGAAAGACAAATCTTTGAACGAGTACGCGTGCGATCTGGTAAAGCAAGTCGACGACCTTAAAAAGGGCCATTACATCGACGACATTTCGAATTCAGAGCCCATGGATTTTTGCGTGGGTGTCGCGGGCTACCCCGAAAAGCATTTCGAAGCCGCGAATTTGAAAACCGATCTGCAGTATTTAAAACAAAAAGTCGACGCGGGCGCGGACTACATCGTCACGCAGATGTTCTTCGACAACGAACCGTTTTATAGGTTCGTCGGGGAATGTCGCGCCATCGGCATCAAAGTCCCGATCATTCCAGGCTTGAAAGTCTTACGCTCACTGAATCAGCTGAAGTCGATTCCGAAGACTTTCCACGTCGACTTACCCGACGCGATGGTCGACGAGATCATGGCGTCACCGGGCCACGTCGTCGAGATCGGTAAGCGCTGGGCGACCAAGCAGGTGCATGATTTGGTTGGCCGCGGCCACCAGTGCCTGCACTTCTACGTCATGCAAGACGCCAACGTCGTCACCCAGATCGTCGAAACGGTGAAGTGATGCTCAAGAAATCCGCCCGCTATCTGGAACTCGAGGACCGTCTACGCCAAGAGATTTTGATTCTCGACGGCGCGATGGGGACTTTGCTCCAGCAGCGCAAGTTCGGCGAGGCCGATTTTCGCGGCTCGCGTTTCAAGGATTTCCACCGGGATTTGAAGGGCAATTTCGATCTGCTCTGCCTGACCCAGCCCGATGCGGTCTATGAGGCCCATCTCGCGTATTTCCGGGCGGGCGCGCATATCGTTGAGACCAACACCTTCAACGCCAACGCCATCTCGCAGAGCGAGTACGGGATGGAATCTCAGGTGCGCGCGATCAATAGCGCGGCCGTGAAGTGCGCCCGGCGCGCGGCGGATGACTATATGAATCAGGCGCCCGGCGCCCGCGTGTACGTGGCGGGCTCTCTGGGGCCGACGAATCGCACGGCCTCGCTCTCGCCGGATATCTCTAAGCCGTCTTTTAGGAATACCGACTTCGAGATTTTGCGGGCCGCATATCACGAGCAGGCGCGCGCGCTGATCGAGAGCGGCGCCGACCTGCTCTTGCCGGAAACCACCTTCGACACTTTGAATTTGAAAGCCTGTCTGTTCGCGATTCGTGAGCTTGAGATCGAACTTAGGCAGCGCATCCCGACGGTGGTGAGCCTGACGGTTTCGGATAAGTCGGGCCGGATCTTGTCGGGCCAGACCTTAGAGGCCGCGTACTATTCGGTGCGGCACTTCGAGCCCCTGGCGATCGGCATGAACTGCGCGCTCGGCGGAGGGGAGATGGCGCCCTTGATGAGCGACATGTCCCGCTTCGTCGAAAGCTTTATCAGCTGTTACCCGAATGCCGGTTTGCCGAATCCGTTGGCGCCGACGGGTTATGATGAAACGCCGGAGTCGTTCTCTGAAACATTACTCCAGATGGCCGAAGCCGGCACGATCAATATCGCGGGCGGCTGCTGCGGAACCACGCCGGATCATATTCGCGCGGTGGCGGAGCGGCTTCGCGGGGTCGCTCCGCGCGTGATTCCTGCGGTGAAGAAGACCATGCGCGTGGCGGGACTTGAACCTTTGCGTTTGAATCCCACCGGCGAGGCGAAGGCGTTTTATCTGGTGGGTGAACGTTCGAACGTCACC
>DAISHW010000180.1:0-5793 GCA_036822295.1 Bdellovibrionales bacterium
TTCTGTTTGTTCTTATTTTTCATCGTGATTTCAGCCCCGGCCGCGCCCCCGGAGATGGCCACATTGCCGGTCAACACGCCGATCTACGTTCGGCCTGAGCTCGAAGCCGAAGTCCGCTGGGTCACGGGGGCGGGCGAAAAGGTGGCACTGCACCAAGAGGTGGGCGGCTTTCGCCGGGTGCAGATCCGCCGAGAGGGCAAGTGGCGGGTCGGCTTTGTCAGGCGCGAAGATTTCAAAGTGCGGCGCGCTCCCGATCGCGAACGCGAGTGGTGGGTGGGCATGGGATTCATGTGGTCCCAGCTCGGCTACGGCGGAAAGACGTTTTCGACCGAAGACAATGTCACCTATGTCACCGACGAATATCAAAGCCGGGCGGTTTCGCCCTTCTTGGTTTTCCAGTACGGCGATTTGGATTTCTTCCGCTTCGTATTGGCCAATCGCAAGACCGCCTATCAATCGAACGCGCAAAACGACGTGCAAGGTTCGCCGGTGCGCGACGTGAAGCTCAGTCACGACATGATTTCGATGTCCGCGCAATACGCATGGGGCTTCGACGGGATGCCCGCTTTTTATTGGGGGCTCGGCGCCGAGCTGTCTTACGCCCGCGCCGTCACGCTCACTTTGGGGGGCCGCGATTTGCCCGTGGCCGAGCAGGATCGTCCCACGTATTTCGGCGTTCAAGGCCTGCTGGGCTACCGACCCCGGATCGGAAAGGGATTCGTGGCGGGCGGGGAGCTTAGGCCGGGGAGTTTCGTGAACCAATCGCCCGCGATTTTCGGTGTCGATCTGTCTCTTAATATCATGTACGGATTCTAGCGGCGCCCGTCCCGGGATGAGACAGGGTGACCAATCATTAAACGTATTTTATTTGGCACCGATATCGGCGGGTTAGCCGATAAACCGTATAATCCGTGTACAGTCGTCGGGCGTGGTCACCGGAGCGTCTAGAGTTTGTACAGCCTTTGAGCCTTCCCTGAAATATACGCGATTTCGGCCGTGGCATTCGCGTTGCAAATCAAAGCCGTAAGGAAGAAGAATCCGAGGAGTATCCATGAAAGCGCAGGTCAGAACCTTACTGTTGGCGATTTTCAGTTTGAGCGCCGTCGCGGCAACGGCCGACGAAATGCCGACCAAAACGGCCACTCGGATCGACTTCAACCGCATGATCGACGAGAACAACTCGGCCCGCACGGATTTGAAGAAAGACATCGATCAGGCCGCCCAGGATCGTCAATCGCCGACTCGCGGTGAGCCCGCGGATCGCGCGAAGGTGATCGATTTCATCGACGTCGAAGTCGGCGTGGGCGAGGCTCCGCAAACGGCGGACCGCCGGTTCAACTCGGTCAACGCCGCCCGCGTTTACCAGATGAACGAAGAGCTCGAGTCGGCATCGGCCGACTCGCAAGAGAACTGATTTGATTTGTTTTTAAAGCTTCCAAAGACCCCATACCCCCTTTGGAAAGACCCGTTCACGAAGCCGGCTGGCCCCCACCAGACCGGCCTTTTTATTTGTCGTCTTTGACGTTCTTAAATCCCTGTCCCAGCATGTAGGGGGCGTAGCTGGAAGCCGGAATCACGTCGACGTAGCCGACGTATTCGTCTTCTTCGGACTGTCGTTTCAGCCAGTTCGCAAGATCGTCCCAACCGCCAAGGAAGTCGTGGGTCCTAAAGGTCGTCACGAAGCTCGCGCCGTTCTTCATCTCTTCGAACGCCGAGTGTTCTGCCTCGCCGTTGGTTTCGTCCAAATCGCCGACGATCACGGGGAATCGGTCGTACTGCGCCTCTGGGTATTGGGCGTAAAGTTCGACGGTCTTGTTGAAGCTGTGCGCGTAACGGGTTCCGCCGTTCGGGCTGAACCTGAAGAATTCATCGGGATCGTTAAAAACATGCGCTTTGTCGTTGAAGGCGATGTAGACGAATTTGATGTTCTTATATCTCTTCATCAAGACCGCGCGCAGGTCGAAAAGAATCTGCTTCGCGGTCTTTTTGAAGCGCCCCATGCTGCCGGACATATCCATCTGGAAGAACACGACGGCGCTCATGTCGGGGCTGGGCTTGGGTTCATAGTTGCGAACCGTCCAGTCGACTTCCTTGCGCATGCGCCCCAAACCGCGTCGGATCAAATCCGAGCCGGCCATGGGGTCGGCTCCGTTCTTGATCTCTTCCGGGGTCGGGTAACCGCGTTTAAAGGCCTTGCGCATGATGATGCGGTTCATGGGCATGCCGGATTGGCTGGTACGGGGCCCCGACACCTCGTCGTCTTTCGAATTGTCCAAACCCTTCTTGGGCCGAAGATTGGGGAGCCAGACTTCCTCGGCCAACGCGTCGGCGTAATCGTCCAGACTCACCGGTTCGAACTGACGTTCGCCTCCGTCTTCACTCGGATCGTCGCCTCCGGGCTGGTCGCCTTTACCGCCGCCCCCGCCATTGGGATCCGGTCCCCAAATCACATCGCCGGGTTGACCGCCGACGGGGCGGACATCCGAGAAATCGCCTGGCTGGAAGACCGCGCCCATGCGCATGCTCTCGCGTTGCAGAACTTGACGCGGAATCGGTAGATTCGGGATCGCTTCGATCTCGCGCTGCATGCTTTGGCGATCGAATTGGAACCACGGGATGTCGGGCATCGTTTTCAAACGGACGCCGTCAGGCCTGCGGATGATGCCGGCTTTACCCAAGATCGCGTCTTTCAGGATCGCGTCCAAACGCTTGGCCAGAAAGTTATTGTATTCGGTGAGCGCTCGCGGAGCGGTAGGAATGCTGAGCTGAAGGCTCAGCGGGACGCCCGAAATGATCGCTTCGATGGAATCGTCGGCGGTCTTCAAAGTTTTTTCGGGCGCGAAAAGTTCTCTTTGGATGGGATGGCCGATAGTCAGGTTGTAGAGATAGCGTTTGATCACTTCCTCGAGCTGCTTGGCGGATTCCGGGTCGGCCTTATAGGTCGGTTTATGGACCTTATGGTCATAGACCAAATCGTTTTCCGGTAAGCTCTCCGGAGCCGACGAACCGTTACGGAAGACTTCGAAGGTTTCGACTTTGCCATCCGGGAAAACCACGAGTTTGTAACGCTTTTTCACCCAAACCGGTTCAGGACGCCAATCCCAGTCGTCTTCGTCCTCCTCGTCGTTCGGCAGTTCTTCCGGAGCGGGCGTCAGATCGTCAAAGGTGGCCTCGATGGAAACCGGACGCGCCTGAATTTGCGCGAGGATGAACAGCGTTTCCACGGCCGCTCCGGGATCGAATCCGATTTTGCGGCCGACCGGGTCCTTCATCTCGAGCGCGATCTGACCGTTGTCGTTCCAGTTCGTCACATACGGCGCCGGGAATTTATAAAAGAAGCCCTTCTCCTGCATCACGATCGAGCGAATGATCTTCTTCGGGTCGCGGGTCAGGATCGAATACGGCCAAATCGCGTTCGGGTCTTTCGGGTCAGGGGGTTCAAGTCCCGCCTCAAACAGTTCGTCTTGAGTGTAAGGGCGGGTGAGCGCCAAATTCTCTTTCACGATCCAGTTGTCGTCGAGTCCGTATTTTAAGAACATCTCGTCGTCCATCACGCCGATGATGTCGCGGGTGGCATAGGCGATGAACGCCTTGTCCTTGGCCATAAAGTCCGGCAGCGCTTGGATATTGGGGCGTTTCAAGAAGCGCGCGTAAATGTTCTTCCAAGCCTCAAGACCCAGCCAGTACGGATTCGAAAGACTTTTACGGGTCACGCCGTGGAGCAGGCAGCAGTAGTGGACCGACTCTTTGAAACTATTCAGCCCGGCATGCTTCGGCAGCAGGATCTGCATGAAGGTCGACCAGCCTTCGTTCACGATTTTCGTTCTGGCCATTCCGGCGCCGAAGCGGTGCAAACGCTCGAAGCGTTTGGCCATCTCGACCTTCCACTCGGGCGTGTCGACCGGTAGATTGCCCACGAACGCCTGGAAGATGTTGCGCGTCTCCGGAAGGGGCCTTTCCTCCATGCCGCGCGCGGTGCGCCGGGCCGGCTGGATCTTCAAGTCTTCAGGACGCTCATAAACCGCGTTTATGTAGTCTTGGCCGCTTTGCAGGCTCAACAGGTATTGGTACCAGAGCGAAACCTCATCGGGATCGATGTCATTTCGGAGTTTGTCCATGTATAGGGACAGATCGATCGACTCCTGAATGCGATCGCTCGAGCGGAAATGCGGGTAACGCGAGTTGTGCGAAAAATGCTGGTGCCCCGCCGAGGCGTGCAAGAAGATCGAGAACTGTTCTTCGAGCGAGTTGTCGTCGCGGTAAAATCCCCAGTGCTCGGTTTCGCCGCTGATCACGATCTCATAAAGCAATCCGCCCCGATCGACCTGGGCGATGCGTTTGCCGTCGTACCAGTGCGCGATCGGATAGCCGTTCACGTTACCGACGGAATTGACGTCGGCGCCGGGCATGAACTTCAACACCTGCCGGGGGATCGAAATTCCGAGCTGGTCGAAGATTCCGTTCGGTTCCACGTACTTTTTGACGATCTCGGCAAAGGTGTTGAACGATTCGCCTTCGCGCCCCGAAGGCAGAAGCTTCACGTTGTTGATCAAGAAGCCTTCGCAAGAGAAGAGGGCTTTGTCGGCCGGAGCCAGGGATTTCAATTTGTCCGGTTCTTTTTCGTTCGCCCCCGCCGCCGCGACGCCGGAAATCAAAGCGGCCGTCATGAGCGCCTTCAATATGTTACCGATCATTGTTCGTCTCCCGCCAAGAAATTCACGCAGTTCTGATCGAAGCCGTTCTGCCATTTTTGTTCAGTTTCGGGATTGACGTCTTTCATGACCGAAATGCTCCGCGCGTTGGCGATGATCGACTCCGGAGTCACTGTCGCGAGCGGCGAGAACTGGCTCTTGAACAAGAAGTGCTGAAGCGAAGTCTTCTGCCCCACGGCCAAGTCCGTGGTCGCCAGATTCAAGGCCTTCAAAATGAACTCGGTCAGATAGCCCCAAGGCATTTGCGTGACGGCGCTGTCGACGCACATCAAGAACAAGCGGACCTCGTCGTACGTCTGCATCGAAGCGATGCCCTGACGATTGCGCATTTCCGCCAAGCTCAAGTCATAGAGTCCCGCCGAGAAGCGGAAGTACTCTTCCAAAATGGCCTGCGCGGCGTCGCGATAGGCTTCTTTGGGACTCTTGTCGCTGAGTGAATTGACCCATGCCACCGGTTCGCTCAAGTCACTGAACGAGCGCGTTTGCAGCGTGGTCGTCAGAACGGGTTCAAGAATCTTTTGGATCCGGCGGCTGGTCTCGATCATCACGTCCATGCGGCGACGTTCGCGGGAATTGGGCGGATCCGTGCCGAGGAACGAGCCCAGGTCGACGGTTTCTTCGCTGTTCTGGTACGTCGGGATCGAAAGCTTCTGCATGTGCTGATTGGAGCCGTGTTTGGACACGGCGGTTTGCAGATCGAAAATGCCGTCGTACGTTTTCACGCCGAGTTCGTCGGGCTTGATGACCACATTCGCGATCGGCAGTTGCGGATACGATTTCAGATTCGAAATCGCGGCCGTCAAAAACGAGGTCATGACCGTCACACGCGTTTCGTGCGCCGCGCTCAAACGCGGCGAGCTTTGCGTGCCCAAGACCAGGCTGTTGTAAACCAGGCCGCGGAAGTTATCGACCAGGAACGAGAGCAGGTGGAGCTTCGAGCGGGGGTCGTTGAGCTGAACGGCGTGAATCACGGTCGACTTTCTAAGGGCGTTGTCGATTTCGCCCGGCTCGACCTTCATGCCCGCGCCCGAGCGATCTTCTTCGTCCCCGATCGGCATCCTCATAAGGAAGTCGCTGGTCG
>DAISHW010000181.1:0-1852 GCA_036822295.1 Bdellovibrionales bacterium
CGGCGCGCAGATGCGAAATCCGCTTCAGGGCGTAAAGACTCTCGGGGTCGGGCCGATCATTTTGCTGATCATTTTCCAGAGCGGCCGACGGCGGGGCGGGTAGCGGCGGGGGCGCGACCTCCGTGAGCGAACCGGTCACTTCTTGTCCGTTCACGAGAATCATTCCGGGGGTGCAAACCGGTTCCAGCGCGCGGTACTCCGCCAGCGAATAGGTTTTGGGAGGCGCGAAGAAACTCAGTCTGTCGCCGATGCCGATCTGATTGGGTTCCGCGAGCCGCAGCTGGTTTTGTAGGCAAGGGGCGGCCTCTTTGACGCCGATGTAGCGCCGGGCGATCAAGCGCAAGGTGTCGCCGTATTCCACCTGATGCTCCACGCGCCGCCACCGCGTTTCCTGAAGAGGCGCGGCCCCCGCGGCGGACCAGGCGGCGATGATCATCACGAAGAGCATGGGAAAAGTATGACAGCTTTCAGTTCCCCGTGCCAATGGGGATTGAAGCGCGTCCTTCCCCTTCGGCGATCAGTCGTCCTGAAGGGGCAGCCAAGTTTCCATCAGTTTTTTAATCTGAGTTTGGTATTTCACGCCTTAGAACCCTTCGCTCGCGGCTTTCAAACGAAAGGCTTCGACTCGGGGCTCTTTAGAACCTAAAATTTAAATATTGATCTCAAGAAGAACCCGGAATGGTGGCTCCTCCGAGAGTCGAACTCGGACACCCTTACGGGCACTGGATTTTGAATCCAGCGCGTCTACCAATTCCACCAAGGAGCCATTGATCGGATTAAAGAGCAATCAAGTTAAACTTAGGCCTTTCCCAGGTTCAAGTGAAATGAAGGGCCGGGCTAGAAAACGGAACTACGTACCGTTGTCTTTTTTTCATGAAACGTCAGAATACTCATCACATCCGATGCGAGTCCGGAACCCACGTAATTCCTATATAGCTTTGGAAACACACCACAATACTTATACTAATCAGGTACTTAGGGTCAAATGGGCCAAAGTGACACCATGTAGGCACATGGCTTGCTCAAGGTGTCCCTCGTAACGAATGAATCGTTATGAACCTTACCAGAGGGGTAGAACATGAAGTTCAATAACTTGGTCGCGATCGTCGCGATCCTTAGCATGGCCAGCAATGCCTATGCTTATTCCGAGGGCACGTTACGTGACTCGGAAGCCACGAGCGGTGTCGTGATTCTCAACACGAACACCAACTCCAACAGCAATAGCAATTCTGCCGCCGCGATCGCTCAGCCCACCACGGTGGTCGAAGCCGCTCCGGCCGTGGACAGCAAAGCGGAGCTGATGCGCAAAGCGCGTCAAAGCGCCGAAATCCAAACCGAGCAGAAGATCGTCGAGAAGCTCGAAGAAGCGGGTCGGCGCGAAGAGCAGCAGGGGGCGGAGCGCCTGTTCGGCAACAAACCCGATCCGCAACCCGAAGCGGCAGCTCCCGCCGCCGCCGCTACGGCCACCGCCGTCGCGACTCCGAACGGTGCCGCCGCCACGGCTACGGCCGTGACCACGCTTGAGCCGGTGAAAGAAGAAAAGCCGCAAGTCGTGATCGAAAAAGGGGAAATCATTCAGCCCAAAGAAGACGTGGCTCCGGTCATGCCGGTTTCCGAGTCGAAAATGGAAGTTGAAGAAGCGAAAGAACACTCGCACGACCGCATCTACGTCAGCGGTATCGCGGGCGCTCCGATGTACAACGCTTCGAACGTGAAGAGCAACTACGCCCTCGGCGCGGCCGTCGGTCAGTTCATCGGTGCGAACATCGGCGTGGAAGGCACGTTCCTTTACTCGAACCACTCGGTGGACACGTACTGGGGCGCTCCGATCTACAAAGATCTCGATCAGTAT
>DAISHW010000181.1:1871-3789 GCA_036822295.1 Bdellovibrionales bacterium
GGCCCGTTACTACTTCCTGACCAACCGCGTGAAGCCGTACGCCGGCGCTTCGGTGACTTACATCTACCGTAAGTACGACGACCGCGTTCGCTACAACCAAGCTTGGTACGTGAACCCGAACTCGGAAACCGAAGAGAGCCATGCGGTGAACCTCGGTCTGATGCTGGGTCTCGACTTCGCCCTCAACGAGCATCTGATGATCGGCGGCGGCATGGACTGGAACTTCAACATGATGAACAAGAACAACTTCGACTCCTCGAACTACGGCAACACGGTCGCCAACTCGAAGCCGCTTGAAGAGATCGATTACTCGACCTTCAAGCTGAATTTGAAATACGTATTCTAGTTTTTCGCAGTGGAAATGGTTCCCCCCTGGTTCCCTCTGCGGCCGGACCCGTAAAAAGGTCCGGCGTTTTTGCGTGAGCGGGGAATTCGCGCTATTCTGGTCCCGGATGCGCGTTCTTATTTTTCTTCTCTCTCTTAACGTTCACGCCGAGATCCTCAGCACCGCCGTCGGCACGTATCGGGGCGGCCATGTCCTGACCTCGCGCCACGTGCAGATGGACCAGATGGTGGACGCGGCCTTGAACGGCGCGGGTAAAGAAAGCTTAAAACTTCTCGCGCTCGACTCGCGGGCCTTCGCCAAGGCGACCCAAAGCGCGTTGCTCGAATCGGTGGTGGCCCTTGAAGCCAAGGGTTTCAACGTCGTCAACGTCACGGCCCAGGAACAAAAAGACGCCGAGAAAAAGGTCGTCTCGGCTCTGAAAAACAATACCGGATGGAAGGGTTTGGAGCCCACTCCGAAAGAGATCGAGGCGATCCTCGCGCGCAAGTTGCAAGCCAAGAAATTCATTCAATTCCGCACGCAATCTTCGCTTCTTCCGGTGACAGAATTAGAGGCGCAGAAATATTTTAATGAAAATCGGCTGAAATTCGGTAATCTGCCCTTTGAAAACTTCAAAGAAAACATTAAGTCGTTCTTGAGTCGCACGCAGGTCGATAAGCGCCTCAAGGATTGGTACGATTTGCTGCAGAACAAGTACCAAGTGAAGAGTTTGATCGCAGAAGGTTAGAGAGAAAAAGTTCCGTGAGTCCGTTTGATCAAGAGCATGAATCCGCCGAAATCGAAATTTTGACCCTCCGTCACTTACCCCAGCTGTCGAGCATGATGGACTTAGTCTATCAGCGTAAAGACGTGCCCATCGGGGGGCTTTGGAATCGCGACGTCCTTAAACAAGAACTCGAAATCGGGCAGGGGCTCGGGCTCGATGTCGAAGGCTTCGGTTTGGCGGCGTTTGTTTTATTCCGCCTGTATGAGTCGCACCGCGAAGTCACCGTTCTGGCGACGCATCCCGATCGTCAACGCCGCGGAGACATGCGCTTTTTGCTGAGCTACATGCTCGAGCGTAAGTCGCCGTCGGAGCGCATCTGGCTTGAGGTTCATGCCCAAAACACCCCGGCGCTGAAGCTTTATGAGCAGCTAGGCTTCAGCGAAGTGGGGCGGCGCCCCAAATACTACCGTGACGGGGGAGACGCCGTTCTGTTCACGATGGGATAAGGACTTGCCATCCCTCAGGAAATCCTGTTACTTAGAGGTCGAAGAGGGCGCGAGCCCTCTTTTTTTGTGTCATTTTTCAATAATATAGATGCAGGAGCGATGTTGACCCCCAGTCAGCTCGAGCAAATCCGTAAGTTCGCCCAGGAAGTCGCGATCCGCGAAGGCTGCCTGCTTTACGATTTGGAGTATCGTGAAGGCCCCGGACGCGCGCTCGTGGTGTACATCGATCGCGACACTGCTGGCGGCGTAAGCATCACGGATTGTTCCAACGTTTCCAAGGGTTTGAACTTAAGACTGGATGTCGAGGATGCGGTGCCCGGCGGGCATTATGACCTTGAAGTTTCCTCGCCAGGGCTGGAT
>DAISHW010000181.1:3799-5783 GCA_036822295.1 Bdellovibrionales bacterium
CAAGCTCACGCAAGACTGGCATTATCAAAAAGCCGTCGGTCAGGTGGTCACGGTGAAGTACGCCGATGAGTCCGGGCAAACCAAGTCTTATGAGGGCCGGCTGGTTTCGGCCTCGCCCACGGAAGTCACGTTTGAGAATTCCAAAGGCCCGTTCATCCTGAATTTTTCGCAAATACAAAAAGCGCGGGTGCGTCCGATGGACCTGCTCGCCAAGCAACCCGCTCCGGGAAAAAAGAAGAGGTAGGAGATGTCTGAGAATTTATTCACCGATTTGGGCCGTTTGATCGAACAGCTCGGCAAGGACAAAGGCATCGACCGCGCCGTGGTGATTGAAGCCATCGAGCAGGGCATGGAGCTCGCCGCCCGCAAGAAATTCGGCACCTACCGCGAAATCGAAGCCAAGTACAATGAAGAGGTCGGCGAAGTCGAACTCTATGAATTCAAAGAGGTCGTCAACGACGCGGACTTTATCGACGAAGAGGTCGAGATCAAACTGTCCGAAGCCCTGACTCTCGATCCCGAGGCGCAGCTCAACGATACGATCGGTCAAAAGCTCGAAAGCGGCGACCTGGGCCGTATCGCCGCGCAGACCGCCAAGCAGATCATCATGCAGAAGGTGCGCGAAGCCGAGCGCGACATTATCTTCGCCGAATTCGAGCAGCGCAAAGGCGAAGTGGCGTCGGGTATCGCCCGCCGCGTGGAGCGCGGAGCGATCGTCGTGGATTTGGGGCGCACCGAAGCGTACATCCCGCCGCGCGAACAGATCCCGGGCGAGGTTTACAAGCCGGGCGACCGCATTCAAGGTTACATCGCCGACGTGCGCGCTTCGACCCGGGGGCCCCAGATCATCATGTCGCGCGCCGATGAACGTTACCTGATGAAGCTTTTCGAAGTGGAAGTGCCCGAGATCTACGACGGCATCGTCGAAATCGTCGCCGCCGCCCGCGAACCGGGCCAGCGCGCCAAGATCGCCGTGCGTTCGAAAGATCCCTCGGTCGATCCGGTCGGCGCCTGCGTCGGCATGAAGGGGAGCCGCGTGCAGAACATCGTGCAGGAACTGCGCGGCGAGAAGATCGACATCGTGAATTTCGATGACGATCCCGCGCGTTTCGTCTGCAACGCCCTGGCCCCGGCCGAAATCTCGAAGGTTTTCCTGGACGAAGGCAACCGCGAGATGGAAGTCATCGTGCCCGACACGCAGCTGAGCCTGGCCATCGGCAAGAAAGGCCAGAACGTGCGCTTGGCCGCCAAGCTCACCAAGTTCAAGCTCGACATCATGAGCGAGACCAACATGGCGCAGAAGACCGCTCAGGCGATTCTGAACCTGATGCTCCTGCCGGGCATGACCGAAACCATGGCGCAGAACATTTATCAGTCCGGATTCTCGTCGGTGCAGATGCTGTCGGATGCCGACACCGATCAAGTCATGGCGATCCCGGGCTACGACGATCCGGCTAAAGCTCAGAAGTTGATCGATGATGCGAATGCGTTGAAAGAACAGTACAAAGCGGAAGGCAAAGAATTGCCGACCGTGTCTGGCAAGGGCGCTGAAGGCGCCGGTCGCGTGGCGCAAGCCTCGCAGGACGCCAAGAGCCAGGCCGATGCCCGACTGCGCGAGGAGATGGCGCAGCTTGCGGCCAACAAGGAGAATGAGTGACACCATTGAAGGTATTTGAGTTCGCCAAAGAGATCGGCGTCGAGACGTTGGTGTTGATGGACAAGATCCGCGAGTGGAAACTCCCGGTCCGCAGTCACATGGCGACGCTGGACGAACAGATGCAGGCCGACATCAAGGCGCGTTTGGAACAGGCCGCGAAAGGGCCGGCGGAAGACGCCGCGAAACCTAAAAAGAAAGCCGTTCGTAAAAAAACCGACGCCGGTGAAGGGGCCGCCAAGCCCGCCGCTAAAAAAGAAGCGGCGCCCAAAAAGGCCGCGGTCAAAAAAGCGCCGGCGGTGAAAAAAGCCTCGGCCCTGAAAGCCTCGG